>DNPC01000633.1:2060-11776 GCA_003501565.1 Planctomycetaceae bacterium
GCGGATCGGCTCGGACAAATTACCGCCCAACTGTGCGAGCGCGGTATGCAAGTCTTCTTCCGTGTCTGCTTCGATTACGCCCAGCACCGCTTCAGCCTGCGGTAAGTCTAGCTTGCCAGCCACAAAACTCCGAAGAGTAAACTCACCACGATCAGCCGGTCGAGCCCCAAGCGTACAAATGTGTTCAACCAGACTTTCGGCAATGGGCAGGCTACCCAACACATGCAGTTCAGCCGTTGGTTGTCCTGTGAATGAACGTTTATCCGGCCAGTAATAGCAATGGCCGGCTATCGTGTCATCGGCGCCGCCAGCGATGCCAGTGTGAAAGCGTAGGGGCTTGCACATCGCGTGGCGCGATCGAAGGAGTTCCTGAACTCCGACGGAAGGGACTGCTAGGTGTTCCAGGATGTCTCGAGTCGAGGGTCCACTGACTCGCAAAACCGCGCGTTGAGCTGGGGCGAGTCCGCTCGAGATCGCAACAATTGTGTCGTCGAGGACCAGCGACATCCGTGCTAAGCTTGGAAAGACATTTCGTGAGAGGGCTCTATCGCAGCAGGTAACGACTCGGCGGCAAAATCACGAGTCATCACTTCCCTGCACCTAAGGCGTAGGGCCAGGACCTTGAGGCACAAGCTTCATGAGCTCTTCGATCGACTCATCAAACTCAGACTGCGATTCAGCGCCAGCTAGTTTTCCGGCAATCGCATTCACTTGCCCCAAAACTGCAGTAACGGGCAGTAGCTGCATTGTTGTAAGTCCGTCGACCGCCTTGGATGCATCATCGACGCCCTTTCGCATCTGATTCATCCACTTTGGAACAACCCAAATATTGCCGACTTTTTGGACCTGAACTTTCTGAACTGGCATATTCGGAAACTGAAGTTCAACTTCGGCGCGGCTCTTGGATTGGCTTAGGATTTTGTACGTCATTTCAGTGTTGACGGGTGCTCCAGACTGTTGCGCGGCCTCGGCTAACTGCTTGCCGTACGGCTCCAGCGCTTTGTTGATCCCGATCAACCAGGGCACAATCTTGCCCTTTTTAAAGTTTTCCGGCTGCCAGTTTTCCGGAAGGGCCAAAGCCGCAGTCATGCCGCTAATGGCTGGCCAAAGAGGCTCCAGCTGTGCCTTCACCTGAGGAATGGCCGCAATTCGGGGGTTGTTGAAAAGGTAATCCTGCTTACCACTGACAATAACATTGAGTGAGCCGGTGAGGCTGCGGACTTGGGTTAACGTCGCGGGCCCAAGCTTATCCATCATCTTTTCGACCAATCCTTCCAGGTCGTCTTGCATCTTTGGCGGGATCGCGTGCCAGAAAACTCCCAAGTCGTTTTCCGATGTCGCCGTTTTCAAGGTATCCAAGAACTCTTCAAGCGTCGTGCTGGCGGTGAAGGGCGACTTCAGGTCCTCCGCGGTCGGTGGAACGTAATCCACCTCGGGCAACTCGATTTTTTCGGGTGCTTTGACCAAAGGCTTGTTGAATGCATCAGGATTGCCGAGCTTCTTGGCTTGGAAGTGACTCTGGAGATCCAAACTTGCTAGCGGCACCTCGGTTTGTTTGCCACTTCGCGGCTGGCGAAGAACAACGCCGGTTTCCGTGAGGCGCACAAACTCTGCTTCGAACTCCATCACCGACCGCTTGCCATCCTGAACGCGGAACATCTTCCACTTTAGCGGCCCAGCTTCGGTTTCCTGGGCGAGGCCGACAGTCGCACCACCGGCAGAAACGATGGTAAAGGCCAGCAACAGAAACATTGCTGCAGCCGTAAAGCGATTGAGTCGAGCAAGAAATTGCACGCAAACAGTCTCCAACCAGAGGTTTTCCCAAGCAGTAATTAATAGAGCGAAGATAACCACAGAGGCCTCGCAAAGCAAGTAAAACCACCGGCCTCACCAAGCGGCGCAACGCCCACAGCAGGTAATGACGGGGCCGGCTAAGGAAGCGGTGCTTTCAGCTGGCGAGCGTCGCCGGGCAGGTTCGCCGTACCGCCCCGTTCAGCAACCTGCTCTGGCACCGATGCGTAGAACGCGACCGTCGTCGAGATAGGGCTGCTGGCACGAGGATCCAGCTCCAGCCGCAGACGCATCCCAATTTCTGTAGAGTTGACGAGCCGCACTTGCACGTCGGGGTTTTCCGGCTCAAGCTCCACTTCCGGAATACCTGAGAAGGCTTTCGGAAAGCTGACGATTTCGTGCGTAACCGACGAGGCACGACTTAGCTCGACTCGTAGCCAGCCTGATACGAACATCGCACCCGATTCGCTCCAACCTAGTTGTTGTGATAGCGAAACACCCGTCGAATCCGATTGCTGATCGCCATCAATTTGTTCTTCCTCAAAACTCCCTTCAATCAACTGGGGCGCAAGATGCAGATCATCGGTATCTCGGGCAACTCGATCAACGCCTGGTAATGGGATCGTTGACACCGGCCCTGAATTGTCGGATTCGCATTTCGGCACCTCAGTAGCAGGCTGCGAACGTTCACCACGACGCAATTCTTGATCACTCGGATCCGATACCAAATGCTTCTTGAGCCGCAGGTGTACGAGCCCCGATGCGGCGAACACCGCCATAACCGGAAACAGGTCGGCAAGATTCTCGCCCACTAAGGCGGTGGCTCCCAGAAGATTCACCCCCGCCATCATCGCAAGCGGACCAGTCACATAGCCTGTCATCTCGGAAATGGCAGGGCTTACAGAGTCGGCAAAGCGATCAAGCATGCAATTGGCCAGCACGATAACCGCCGCACCAAGGATCCCAACTAGCACAGTCAGGCTACTAGTCAGCTCCAGCGACCAGAGCAGGGCCAACAACCAGAGGCCGAAAGAGCTAACCGCCGTCGCCACGAGCGCTCCAAAGGCTGTCTGGTGGAGTTCCTGATCTGTCAAAACTGGCTACCCTCCTTGGGAAACGGCCACTTTAGTTGTTGGTCCCGGTATCTGGTTTGGTCTCAAAATCTGGTTTGGTTCCGTTACCAACTAGACGCTGTAGAACGACTTTAGCCGTGGTTGCATCGGGCAAAAGCGATTTACTCCGCGAAAACAGGATTGATCCCGTAGGCTGATTTCCAAACCTTTGGTTTTCGCTAAGCCCCAATGAGCCACCGTATACCAGCACAGGGTGGCTGTATTTCGAATCGCGCTCAATATCCCGAAAGTCCGCGAACAGCTGCTGGGCCGCTACGAGCGTGGAAGGTTGGCGCGACGACAGGGATCGGGCAATGTCATCAACCCCCGCCGCAGTATGACAAATTGAATCCGATGCGTGAAGTCATCGTATCTGGCAAGTCGCAAGGGCTGGTATTGTGGACTCCGCAGACGACGCTTCTGCTCAGGCCATCCTACCTGCTGCCAATTTGATCTTTCCGAAGCATAGAGAATTGTGCTAGTTACCCGCCTAACACCCATCCATCCTTCCAGCGCGCTGAGAGAATGGATATACTTTCGCCTTACAAATACGCAAATATCGGCCGAAGACTGGCTAGCAAAGCATACCCCCACGTTTGGAGGACACCACAGTGGCAACCGGGAATTTCCTTTTCACCAGCGAATCCGTCAGCATGGGGCACCCAGATAAGGTGTCTGACCAAGTTTCCGACGGTATCCTCGACGCCCTGCTTGCGCAAGATCCAACCTCACGGGTGGCCTGCGAAACGCTCTGTACCACGGACTTGGTAGTTCTTAGTGGTGAAATTACGTCCAACGCGAAAGTCGACTATGTCGAAATCGCTCGCGACGTAATTCGTGGGATTGGATACACCGACGACGATATCGGCTTTAACGCGGATTCCTGCCGAGTATTTTGCGCACTTCACAGCCAGAGTGCCGATATTGCCATGGGCGTCGATCGAGACGGGGCTGGCGACCAAGGACTGATGTTTGGCTACGCCTGCACGCAGACACCAGAACTAATGCCGCTGCCGATCGCACTCTCGCACCGGATCATCAACTTGTTGGCTGCCAAGCGTCAGGGAGGCGACGTGGATTGGTTGCGCCCTGATAGTAAGAGCCAAGTCACCGTTCAGTATGAAGACGGCAAACCGACTCGAGTGGACGCCGTTGTCGTATCGACACAGCACACTGCAGATGTTTCTCAAGACGACATCGGGTCTTACGTCCAAAGCGTCATCAAGGAATGCATTCCAGCCGAGATGTTGGATGACAAAACAAAGTACCATATCAACCCGACCGGTAACTTCGTGATCGGTGGCCCTCACGGCGACACTGGCCTGACCGGGCGTAAGATCATCGTTGACACCTACGGCGGGTGGGGACGTCACGGCGGTGGTGCATTCTCTGGTAAAGACTCGACCAAGGTTGACCGATCCGCTGCCTACATGGGGCGCTACGTTGCGAAGAATATCGTCGCCGCAGGCTTAGCGGAAGAATGTGAAGTGCAACTTGCGTATGCAATCGGTGTTGCGGATCCTGTCAGCGTGCGTGTTGATACCGCGGGAACCGCTACCGTTTCCGAAGACAAGATTGCGTCGGCCGTCCAAGAGATTTTCCCACTGAATCCAAAGGGAATTATCGATCATTTGCAGCTACAGCGGCCCATCTTCCAGAAGTCCGCGCACGGCGGGCATTTCGGGCGTAGCGAACCCGAATTCTCTTGGGAGCAAACCGACAAGGCTGCTGAACTCAAGGCGGCCTGCAGCTAGGTAGGCACCGGTGCACTCGCTACGGCAACTGCAACAATTCGGTGTGATCAGCTTGGCTCACCCAGTTCATTCACCGGTAGATCCTGTGCCGTGCCGCGACAGGCCATGAGCCGGCAACTTGACCGGATTTAACAACTTGCATTTCGCTGTGCAGTGCCACAGTGGGGCAAATATGTGTTGGGACGACGTATAGCACGTCTCCCAACTCCAAGCGTTCGGCGGCAGGTGTCTGAATCACCAAGTGCTCTTCATTCTGTTTGCCTTCGACAGCATCAATATCCAGAAAGTGGCAGCGTCGCCCGGCAGGTGGATCGCCCGCGACTGCCTTGTGCCCCAAGTCTAGCGTCACATGGCCTGAGTGTTGTTTCGACACAACCCTCGTCATTAAGATGGCCGCATACTCAAATCCATTCATATCCCTATACGCATCGCTGTAACCAAAGTCGTTTAGGATGCATGTGCCTGGCGAAAGTTCGATGCTAACATCAGCAATTTCCACCTGGGCGAAGACAGGGAATGTCGGCGTGCCTCCGCAAACGATGGTCGCGCACTCTAGCCCAGACGCAGAAAGTCGTTCCGTAAGGCTACTGAGGTGCGTAGTAATGCCTCTGACTGAGTCCTGCCGATCAACCAACTTCGGCAAATGATTGTGGCCATCGTAGGCATGCAGCCCTCGGAATCGCAACTGCTTTGCCGCGGCGACTGCTCGGCAAACATCCAAAGCGCGTTCGACGGGCACGCCAGTTCGGTGCATTCCAATGTCTACATCGACCAGTACGTCCAAATTCTTTCTTACCTCGCCGAGTCGACTGTCAATCTGAGTGGCATTTGCGACCGATTCGATGGCAACGCAGAACTCTGTTTTTGTGTATTTGGCGAGGATGGTCAGCAAACGGTTGATTGCCGGACCAACCTGTGGATAGGCGATGAAAACATCCTTTGCTCCCGCTTCAGCAAGCATCTCTGCTTCCGCCAAAGTCGCGCACTTGTGACGCGTGATCCCCATTTCTAGCTCAAGTTCGACGATCTGCCGACACTTATGCGTTTTTACGTGGGGACGGAGACGATCTGGGCCGCCTGCAATTCGGATACACTCCTGAATGTTGTTGCGCACGCGATCCGGATATACCAAAAGGCAAGGCGTAATCAACTCCGATGGATCATTGAGTTTGTGATGCATGGATTTCGGCAAAGGGCGAAGAAGAAGCGATTTGGCGTGTAACCGGTGATGAGTGTACCACGCTAGGCGTCGTGGCGATGGCCACTAGAATTAAGCGGTCCATTTCGCTCTCTTACAACGCGCCTCGCCATGCCTGCTCCAGAACACCTCACGACACTCAGCAGTCCCGAACTGGCCGCCGCAAAGGCCGCGGCAGAATCTGGAGCAAGCATCGTCGTCGACTACTTCGAAAAGGGCGTGACCATGCGCAGTAAGGGGCCCGACGAGCATCATAATTTGGTGAGTGATGCCGACGAAGAATCTGAGGCGGCGATCATTGAGAGTCTGACTAACTCGCTGCCAGGCCACACTGTATTTGGTGAAGAATCTGCCAAGAACGAGACTGCGGAAGAGTTAAACCAAGTCGACCATCTGTGGATCGTCGATCCGCTAGACGGAACCAATAACTTTGCGCATCACTTGCCCCACTTTGCCATTTCCCTCGGTTATTACCGCAGGGGCGTCGCTGCAGCTGGCTTGGTTGTCAACCCAGTACGGGATGATTGGTACTACGCTGTTTCCGGTGGTGGTGCTTGGCACAATGGCGAAGGAATATCAGTTCGCAATGACACGTCGCTCAGTAGTGTTATGGTTGGATGCGGTTTCTACTATGATCGCGGCCAAATGATGCAAGCAACGTTGAAGACTGTCGAAGCGTTTTTTGGGGAGGGCATTCACGGCATCCGGCGGTTTGGAACTGCTGCATTGGATCTTTGCCAAGTTGCGGCAGGGCAGTTCGGCGCGTTTTTCGAGTATCAGCTTGCTCCCTGGGACTTCGCAGCGGCTCGTTTGATTCTCGAAGAAGCTGGCGGCAAAATCACCGACGCGCGTGGCGAGCCGCTGGCTCTCAAGATATCTAGCATACTGGCATCAAACACCGTACTGCACGAAGATGCGTTAGCCTTAACCCGGCGATTTCATCCTTAGGTAGTGACCGGCAATCTTCGACAGCCCAGGTACTGAGAGAGCTTTGATGAACGTGAAAGCCATATTGGCATTCGGATTCGCAGCGTTGCTCTCTGTTTCCCACTGTACAGGACAGCAGCCTGATGGGGGAGAAAGCAAGTCACGAGCACCTGCCCAAGTCCGTCAAAAACTTGAGCGCTTAAAACAAGAGGCGACCCGTGACACACTACTGCTGGATGAAAGACGAAAGATTGCATCCAAAAGACAGTGGGTGCGAGTAGTCCGGGCTCCCGTCGACATGCAGATCGAGGTGATCGTTTCGTCGGAGACGCCAAAAGAAATCTGGCTAATGACCCAGAGTCTTTTCGATGCGATGCAAGCTGGTAAATCTCTTGACGGTCGACAGTCCGAGTTCCTTTTGGATGCGCGTTCAACGGAGAACGAACTGCGACGCAGTGCTCATCTACAGGAAGGCAGCTACGTAGTCGTTTCGCAGAATTTGGGCAATGAAGAAACGGAGTTCAGATTGCAGTGCTACCTTAAGTCTGAGAAGCCCACTCCAAACCAGCTAGCTTCGGATGCGCATAAGTTCGGGCCCTTCGTCTTTCGGCTACCCAAGCGCTATTACTCCGCAAATATCCCTCGCCCCAAAACAATGCCAGCCAAGCTGGAAATCGGCATGTGGATGGCTGATGAAAGTGAAGATGGCCCGGCTACCAAACTAGTCGTGATGTCGTCGCCGCAAGAAAAAGAAAGCACGCGGCAGACGTTGGCAAACACGCTTGCCGGAGCAACCGACAAAATGGGTATCCAAGTCGGTTTCAGGGGATTCACCCAGCCGGTTAAGCATAGCGGGCTCAAGGTCGAACGCGTGGATTTCATGGGACTTGACCCAGGCGGAGCAGAACTAGGTGGCGCAATCTTCGGAGTGGTCCACGATGAACGAATCACCACTTTTTTTGCGCTAACGGTCGAGCATAGAGCCGAGAAAGTACGGTCAGAGCTTGGCCGATGGCTTTCGGAGATTGAAATTGCGCATAAGGACGTAGATGGTAAGTAATCCATCCAGCAGCGTCCCACAATCTCCAGGCTGCTTCGGCTGCCTACATCTCCAGGCTGCTCCGCCTGGCCATCTGCCGCTACTTCGCTGTACGCGTTGCACGAATTCGATGTGGCGTCGTTAACCTGCTTTAGCTATCTTCCGAATTGTTGAGTAGCTCCGCAGCAGGGAATCTAAAGGAACAACCTGCGCACAAACCGCTCGAACGATGCGGCTTCATCTCTGAAGAGACTGTTTGATGAATCGACTGGTCACCATCCTGCGAGCAGCACATTGCCGCAGCACTCATCATTACCTAGCTATTGATGCAATTGAGCACATTACAACGGTGGCTGGTTCATGCCTGGGGCAACTGCTGTTGAAGTACCACGACGAATACCTGGTTGGTGCCAAGGCTCCCGATAAGTCGTTCCGCGACTTCCAGAATCATGTGCTGCATGTAGGCGACAACAACTGGGGAGGAGCACCCAAGGCAGCTGAAAAATGGTTGGCCCAAGCGATCGAATACTTGGACGGTGGTCGCTGGAAGAAAGCGGCATACGCCTGCGGCGTCCTCAGTCATTATGTCACTGATCCGTTCATGCCTCTTCACACTGCGCAGAGTCAACGTGAAGCGGTCGTGCATCGACCGATGGAATGGAGTGTTTGCAAAGCCTACGACGATATTGCCAATCGCTGTGAGAACATCGCACAGAACGTACGCCCCATCGAAGTTCCACCCACAGATGCTTGGATAAGCTCAGTCGTGGTTCAAGGTGCTAAGCGCGGGCACGCTTACTACCACACCGTCATTGATGAATATGATGTCCAACTGGGCTGCCGTCGGCCTACTGAAGGTGCCTCGGAACGAGGCAAGAATATTTTTGCTGAATTGCTATGGCTTGCGTCGACCACTTGGGGAAAATGCCTTACGCGAATCGCCGATGAAACCACGGCAGAGATCCCCAAATTCCCTATGACTCTAACGACTTTTTTAGCCACAATCGACATGCCGCTAGCCTGGATCACTCGACGGATATCTGATGCAACCGAGCAACGCGCTGTAAAGGCTATTTTGCGTGAGTATGAGGCGACCGGTACCGTTCGCCGCCATTTGCCCACTGAAATTAGACAAGTCGCTATAGCACTCGAAAAGTCGCGTGCTATCGAAAAGAACACTACAGAATCACAAACTCCAAATTTGCCGTCCAACCCAAGCCCTGCTATAGCAGAGTCGTCCGCGCATCGCATGCCGGCACCAGCACCTGCATCGGTGTCTCAGACGCCCCCCAATGAAACCAACGCCAGTGGCGATTCGTCGCCGAACTCGCGCACCCAATCGCAGTCTCAGTCCCCCACTCGTCGAAGTGGCAGAATTGTTTCGCGTGACTCCGAACTAGTCGACGCACCGTCAATTGGTCCGAAGACAGCCAAGCGTTTTGCGAAAATTGGCATCGATACGATTGGCCAGTTCTTGGATCGCCCAGCCGACCAGATGCGACTACAGCTTGATACATCTTGGATTACGGAAAGCCTGCTCACCGAATGGCAAGATCAGGCTCAGCTGGTTTGCGATTTACCGTTGCTGTGTGGCTACAAAGCACAATTGTTGGTGGCAGCCGACTGCCGTGCATCAGCCCAACTTGCAAGCAGCCAACTGGAAGATCTCCACATTCGCATTCGTGAAGTTTGCCACAGCATCGATGGTCAGCGTATATTGCGATCCGCCAAACCTCCAACCAAACCCGACATCGCCAGCTGGATTGACGCAGCTCAGCACGCACAAAGCGGCCGTACCGCTGCGTAGCTACCTATTCCCATTTACCCTCCCTCCTGGCCTTCGCGAGGGTGAAGCTGTCGTCGTCACCCTCACACCGGGAGGGTCGAAAGTGAGG
>DNPC01000638.1 GCA_003501565.1 Planctomycetaceae bacterium
TGGTCGAGTTGTTACTGGAAGGGAGGGCGGCCGCAGTGTCGACATCCTGTGCGGCGTCCGCTGCTTTCGTGCGTGATGCACTTTTGGGTTTCGCCGGAAGCAGCATTTCGTGCAGCTTGACGATCGCCTCAGAGAGCGAATCCGCATCGCTGCTCGCATCGGAGCCATCGGACTCAATGGCAGTCAACATTTGGCGAAGTTTGTCGATGCACTGGAAGAACGCGCCCTGTAATTCTGGACGCAGGTCGAGCACTCCTTCGCGCACATCCGACAGAATGTTCTCCATCGCGTGTGTCAGTCGCTCGAGTTTGCCGAAGCCCAGATAGCCTGCTGCACCTTTGATCGAATGAATGCTTCTAAAAGCGCCGTTCAGCAATTCTGACGAGCTTGGGGTTTCCTCGAGCGCTAGCAGGTCCCGCTCGAGTTGTTCAACGTTGTCAAAGCTCTCAATCAAGAACTCGCGAATTGTTTCTTCGGCTGCACTGCTTTGTTGAACCGGTTCCGAATTGCCGTCGTCTTCTTGGGCATCGTCCTTGGGACTACTGGGCTCAGATCCGTCGAGCACGGCCTGGAGCGCTAGCAAGTGTTCTTCGACGTCTTGTTCGTTGGACGTCTCAACGTCATCGAGCAGACTTTTTAGACAATCGGTCGCCTTCAGAAGCGTTTCGACCACATTCGATGTGGGCCGCATTTCCAGGTTACGCAGCCGATTGAGTACCTCTTCTTCCAGGTGCGCGACACCTCCGAGGACTTCCAAACCGAGGAATCCCGCTGCGCCCTTGATCGAGTGAACCGCTCGGAAGACCGTATTGACCAATTCGACATCGACTTGGTCGCCTTGCGACTCCAATGTCAGAAGCTGATTTTCAACATCAGCCAGATGCTCTTGCGATTCAACGACGAATTCCGCAAGTAGTTCTTTGTCTTCCATCGGGATAGATGCTCATCGCTTCGTAGGGGCAAATTATTGGCACCTCCAAGTAATGCACATCGCTAGCGGAAAGCCGCAATTTTTTACTTATCCGGTAGACCTTGCCCAAAACGTTGATAGAGCAATCGTAAAAGGCGCAACACGTCTTGGGGGGAAAGCTGCCCCCTCCAGGTCGCCTCGCTGTTGCTGCTACGCCTTGCATGGGACGAAGATCGTTCTGAAGCTGTGCGCTTAAGGCAACGCAGTTCGTCGGTATCCTGCTAGGCCAGAATATTTCATTGGCCTAGCGTTCGATCGGCCTATAAGATTGGACCACGAGATTGGACCACGACTTCGATAGACGCCGACGACTTCATTTGACGCCGAATTCACTGACGTCGACTTTATTGGACTTCGACCATCGCGAATTCGATTTCACCATCCCGGTGCATTTCGCGCAATCGCTCAACGGAGTGGGCCGTTAGCTCGTGGCCGGACGCGAGCAATAGATTGTCTTTATTGCTCTTTAGAGACTCGTTTAGGATCATGCCTGGTTCGAGTTCATGGATTGGTAAGCGATGTCGCTTCGCACAATTTGGCAAGACTACCGGCTCTTCCGCCTGGTTTTCGATGCTCGCGTTTCTAATTGCCAGCGCTAACAGATTGGCGATTGCCATCGCGAAAGGCGCATCATCGGCGCTAAATGTGTTTGCCTTGAAGCTGCTGAAAAACAGAAACCCAAGCTCCGACTGTCCACAGATTAGGGGACAAGTGAGTGACGATCGTACGCCCTCTGCAGTGATTAGCCGCGTCGAACGGGACTGCGGTCGATGCTCTAGATACTTAAGCAGATCATCCATCACGCGAGGTTTTCGTTGCTTCATCACAAAGTACAGCGATGATCCCCAGATGGGAGCTTGAAAACCACGCCGCAATAAGGTCCGATCGCCAGATCGTGCCCATCGGGCTACCACGTAGTGTGTTTCTGGTTCGATCTCGGCCCAACCAAGTCGGTCTACCGACATCTGATGGTGCGTCGCTTCGTAGATCGCATCCAGAATCGACTCAACGGGGGCCTCTTCGGCAACCAGAGCTGTAATGCTGCTGATGGTTTGGTCACGAGTGACGCAGGTTTCGGTACTCATTGTTCTGTCCTTTCTCGGGCTAAAGGGCATCGCAACTGTAGATCGCCACGAAAATCATGGCTTGATGTTCAAGATTCTTCGCCTCGTTTGAGCGAACAGGCGGCGGATTGTGAGGATTCTGCGGTGTGCAGCGTCTCTCAAGCGAACAGAAGACATCCGGCCGGATCAGAGACGCCTGACCACGGTGCCGAATGAAATGTGTCGAAAAAGCACGGTGCTGAATGCCCGGTACTGAATGCCCGATACTGAACGCACGTACTGAGTGCTCTGCGGCACTCGTAGAGGTTGATCGGCGAGGTAGCCAACGAGCAGGATCGTTTACCCATTGGGCAGCACCTTGTGTCCCGCTTCCAACCTGCAGCAGAAATTCTCGCTGGCTCAACGACGACGAGCCCGCAGGCATGCCTCACAGGGCGCTACGCCGTTACCTACAGAGCGTCGTTCGGCTCTGCGGTCTCTGGTTTCCGATCTCGCCAGCCTAGCCGCGACGTTTTTGGACTGCGATAGCAAGGTCGTTGAGCACTAATTCCGTTTCCGGCCAGCCGATGCAAGCATCGGTAATGCTAACGCCCCTGCGCAGGGGTTGATCCGACAGTTTCTGGTTGCCTTCTTCCAAATTGCTCTCGATCATGACGCCCATAATGCGATGATCACCATCGTACACCTGGGCGCAAACGTCGCGACAAACGTATCGTTGTCGCTTGAAGAGTTTCCGGCTATTGGCATGGCTACAATCAATCATGATCCGTGGTTCAAGCTTGGCCTTGTGCAGTAGCTCGGACGCCATGTCGATGCTGGCTGCATCGTAGTTTGTGTGCAAGCCACCTCGCAGAATGACGTGACAATCTGAGTTGCCTTGGGTAGCGAAAATCGCGGAGTTGCCTTCCTTGGTTACGGAAAGGAAATGGTGCGGCCGTCGAGCGGAACAAATCGCATCGACAGCAATCTGTACATTCCCGCCGGTTCCATTCTTGAAGCCGACCGGGCACGACAGGCCGCTGGCCAACTCGCGGTGTCCCTGGCTTTCTGTCGTCCGAGCACCAATTGCGCCCCAGGACACCAGGTCGGCCACATATTGAGGACTTATTAAATCGAGGAACTCTGTGCCTGTTGGCAGCCCCATTGCGTTAACGTCACGCAGCAAACCGCGAGCGATCTTCAGCCCCTTGTTGATCTCAAAACTGTCGTCCAGTCCCGGGTCATTGATCAGGCCCTTCCACCCAACCGTAGTGCGCGGTTTCTCGAAATAGACTCGCATCACGATCAACAGGTCAGCAGAATGCTTGTGTTGCTGCTGGCGAAGTCGATCGCAATACTCAATTGCTGCTTCAGGATCATGAATCGAACATGGCCCAACGACAACCACCAGGCGGTCATCCTGCCCGGACAGAATATTCTGGATCCCTTGTCGCCCCCGTACCACCGTTTCCGCAACGGCGTCGTCCGCCGCGATTTCCTCGAGAAGCTCGCGTGGCGAAAGGAGGTTTTTCATCGCCACGATGCGGAGATCGTCAGTCACTAAATCGGATTTGGAAAGCGTCATCGGCTCTAGAGTGCTAATGAAAGGATGAGATTGATGGACCGGCGCCGACCTTGAGAAGGAATTCTGAGAGCTCCGTCCGCCGCGTGGAAACACAGGCGAAGTATTCTAGCTTAGCTCACCCCCGCTAGATTTGGACCCCAAGTAGTTCAGTCCCTCATCGAGGCCAAGGAAGCGAGCCGGTGCTGGTCAGTAACCGATGGCCGGAATTCGACGAACTAAAAGTCGATGGAAAACACGGGATCTCCAAGGACCTCTCGTCGCAGCTCCACGCCCAGCCCAGGCGAAGTGGGCGCCCGCATCCGGCCATCCTCTCGTTGTGGGGCACCATCGGCAATGGACTGCGTCACATAGCTATTGAAATCGGTTGAGGTGAAGAGAAACTCGGTCGGTGTGCTGTGGGCAAGGTGCGAGATTGCGGCTGTCACGATATCGCCGCCCCAAGTATCTTCAATGGTCATTGCCACGCCAAGCGAAACGCACAGGTCGCGGGCCTGCCGAGCCTTTGTCAAGCCACCAAACTTGCTGATCTTGATATTGACGACGTCCATCGCACAATCCGATGCCGCGACGAGAATTGCATCAATCGAGTCGATCACTTCGTCCAAGACGAATGGTAACTGTGTATTCCGCCGGACACTCAAACATTGTCGGTAGCTCTCGCACGGCTGTTCGATATACACATCCAAATCAGCAACGGCACCGGCAACTCGCATCGCCTCATGCATGGTCCAGCCGGTGTTCGCATCGGCGACCAGCTTATCGGTAGGCTCCAAGATTTCTCGAGCAGCCCGAATCCGCTCGATATCTTCGTTGGGATCACCACCAACTTTCAATTGAAAACGCCGATAGCCTTCATCGCGATACCCCTTAACATTTGCAGCCATCTGAGCGGCTGGCTGTTGGGAAATGGCGCGATAGAGCACGACGTCGTCACCGTACCGCCCCCCCAGTAACGAACAGACGGGTAAGCCAGCCTGCTTGCCCAAGATATCCCAGCAAGCAACGTCAATTGCTGACTTGACATACGGATGCCCCTTCATCGCGGCGTCCATCGTTCGGTTTAGCCTGCCCAATTCGAGTGGATTGTGTCCCAACAGTTGCGGACACAATTCGGCTAAACCAACGCGGGCACCGGCTGCAAACGCAGGCAAATACACAGGCCCCAATGGGCATACCTCGCCAACGCCGGAGTGTCCAGAATCTGTCAATACTTCAACGACGGTTGAATCGAAAACATCGACACTCTTGCCTTCCGACCACGCATAATTTCCTTCGTGGAGCGGCAGATCGACTTGGTAGACTCGAAAACCAGTGATTTTCATTTCGGCATCTTTGCGTTATTTGTTTTCTTGGATTTCAGCTTTGGCAACTCCACAACTTCGATGTTACCAAACGTTACGTCGCTATGATGCGCCAATATCAATGCTGATCCGGTAGGCACATCGTCCTTGGGTTCGATGCGCACCAGATCCCAGTCAGTCGGTTCTGGCTTGCCAAACTCCCAAAGTCGAGTGCGATAGACCGACTCACCAGACTTAGTCGTCGTTACCTGGTGCTTCATTTTGTACGTTGTTTCAAACTGCAGCGTGCGCCGTTTGGTCGACTCTTTATAGAACTGGCGCTGTCCGTCGAACACCCGCCACCGGCACTGCTTGAGAGATTTGCCGAGCCTGAATTCTGCCGTCGCGCCGAGTGGATGCCACTTAACGGTAGGCTGCTTACCATCGTAATCGTGCCCAGGCCAACGCAGCGCGATTGCCGCATGGGTGACTCCGGTGGAGTTGGGGCCTTCCCGAGGCCCGGTCAGCTGATGCACTTTGAAAGATGTAGTCACCTGATAGTCTTGCCAACTGGCGTCTCCAAATGCGAAACACCTGTCGTAGTAACGTTCGATGCTACGGACACCACCTTGGCTTAGTTCCCATTTGCCGTCTATGACCTGTACAACATCTTGAATATTCTCGACTTCCGACCAATCAATCTTGTAGGGTAAAGGCCAACGTTGGCCAGCTTTGCCCGCGTGGTGGATGACTGTTACGGATTTCGTGGCCCGCTTGCCGTCGCCGGTAGTCGCGATCACGGTGACTTTGGAGCGACCTTTGGGAAGAACATCTCGGTCGATTTCGATATTGAAATCACCATCTCTGGCGATCCTCTTGCGATCTTCCCTAAACGATAGTTCTTTCGCATCTTGATCGTCGATCGAATACTCGAGCTTTACAAGCTCTGACGTTGAAGCAACGTGTCCGAGGATGTTGACCTGCTTTTGAGGATGCCCGCCAAGGTGCCCAAACTCCTGGACGGGGCCGTACCAGAAATCGATCTGGATCGCCGAGTCATCACCAATGGCAAAGCCACTCGATGCACAGGCGGCTGCAACCAGCCAGGTGCCAACCCACGATGCCCGCAAGCCGCTTAAGCGTTCAGTCTTTATCACTACCCTGCTCTCCCACTGCAGTTCCACCCGAGTAACCGGACTTTTGTTTTGCGAATTGCTCAACTGTGGCGCCGCGCGAGATCGGGTTGTTGAGCTTCAACCTGGCATCCGTTATGTTGCTGGGTGAATTTTCGCCAACCAACGTACCAGAAGTGGTCGCTTCACTTTGTTACACCGAGAGCATCCCAATGAGCAATGCCCCAGAAGGCGATGTCATTACCGCCGACGCTGATCATCAACCTAACGTGCCGCAGCTTGGAAAACCACCTGTATGGTTAGCACCTTTGCTGGTGATCGTCTCGGTCGGGCTTGGATTTGCGGCTGTTTATATCGTGGGTGCTTTTCAGAGGTTTTACTACCCTCCCATGCACGACCAACTCGGTGATCCGCCGTGGTATATCGAAGCGGTTCGGAAGTCGATGCTGGCTAATGATGCAATCGCCTTTTCGCTTGCAGGAGGGCTTGTTGTTGGCGTGATTGGACTATTAAGTGGCTTGGCACGCAGCCCGGGCAAGGCCGCAATTGGCCTATTGGCCGGAGTCTGCCTGGGCGCGGGTGCTGGCGGAGTTGGAGGGCCGATCGGCTACTACATCCAAGACATGCTTCAGCAAAAAGACATGGATACCGCATTGAAGACGTCGGCGATTTGGGCCACGCCATTTCTGCTGATAGGACTTGCTGGAGGTGCGGTGACGGCGATGGCACTTTTGCGTGGTGCAGTCGTCCCTGCAATTTCTTGGGGGCTTGGCCTCGGTGCGGCAATGATGTTGGCTTACATCTTAGTAGCGACGATGCTGTTTCCGATGAGTCGACCTGAGTACGTCTATCCAGGCGAAGAAAGTGAATTCGGAATTCGGTTGACGGCATTCGTCTGCTGGTCATTGGCTGCCGGCTTGGTTCCCGCCGTAATGGCGCTCCGCACGAAATCATAGAATCCGCACCTTGCGTGGAGACTATCGTT
>DNPC01000381.1 GCA_003501565.1 Planctomycetaceae bacterium
TATGAGCGGCCGAGTCACGGATCTGGCGGTACACCCGCAGGACCCTTCCCTATGGTACATCGCCACGGCGTCGGGCGGATTGTTGCGGACGGAAAACCAGGGTGTTAGCGTTACCCATCAATTTGACGATCAATCCACGGTATCCATCGGTGCAATCGCTCTAGATCCGTCCAACAAGGACATCATCTGGGTTGGCACCGGTGAAGCAAACCCGCGAAACTCGGTCTCGTACGGCAATGGAGTCTACAAATCGACCGACGGCGGAAAGACTTGGGCGCACCTGGGGCTTGAGAAGACCTATCAAACCGGCCGAATCCTGATCGACCCGGAATCCCCAGATACCGTATACGTTGGAGCACTTGGACGCTTGTACGGGCCCAACCGTGAGCGTGGTGTTTACCGAACGACCAACGGCGGGGAGGATTGGGAGCAAGTTCTCTATGTTGATGACAACACTGGTGTTATTGACATGGTGATGCACCCTGAAGACCCCAAGGTCATTATTGCAGCACTTTACGACCGTGAGCGTGACGGGTTCGATGGCTGGCCAGGTAGCGAGCCGAAGCCAGATGGAATCGATGGTTACGACCCGATTCGTAAATGGGGCCCCGGCGCTGGGCTGTACAAGACGACCGACGGTGGGGACAACTGGACAAAGCTTAGCAATGGCTTGCCACCAGGAAATATCGGCCGTGTTGGCTTGGACTGGCAAACTGGCGGCAATCATACACTGGTTGCTATCATCGACTGCGAAGACATCGGTAAGGGCCCACAGCCGTTTCGCGTATTCTTGGGTATCGTTGGTACTGACACCGAGAATGGACCGGTTGTTGGCCAAATCTACCCAGGTAGCCCTGCCGAAAAGGCAGGGATTGAAGTGGGAGACAAGCTCATTTCCGCCGACGGGAAAGAGCTCGAAAACACTGAAGAGCTGTTAGCAATCCTACGCAAGAAGAAACTCGGCCAAGGTATCGAGCTAAAGACCAGCCGAGGTGAAGAAGATTCAAGTGCGAAAATCAAGCTGGCCGCTCGGCCGGGTTCTCGCCAAAGTGTTCCCACAGTCTGGCTGGGCGTGACCGGCGAGGACAAAGACAGCAAGATTGTCATCAACTCGATTACCAAGAGCAGCCCTGCCGAGAAAGCCGGGTTAAAAGCGGGTGATGTTGTTTCTGTGTTTGATGGAAGCCAACCCAAGGATTACTCCGGTCTCGTTGCAGAGGTGCAAAAGCGGTTCGATGGTGAAGAGGTGAAGCTGACTGTCGTCCGTGATGGCGAAGAAGTGCAGTTGGATGTTAAGCTCGCGAATCGTCCAGGGCGTTCGGCTCCGACCTCAAGCGCCTACATGGGAATTCAAGGCGAAAACGCATCCAGCGGTGGCGCATTGATGACCGTCGTCACGCCGAAGGGGCCTAGCGACCAAGGCGGACTAAAAGCTGGTGACATCATCAACAAAGTTGGTGACAAAGAGATCAAGAACTATGACGCCTTAATTGCCGAGATCCGTGCTCGAGAGCCTGGCGACAAAATGGCACTTAAGGTCAAACGCGGCGACAAAACCGTCGACCTAAAAATTGAACTCGGCGATCGCAATGCGACAGGTGGCGGTGATCGCCCCTATACCTATTCCTACTATGGACAACTGCCCAACGCACAAGACATGCAAGGGGCTGAGGGATACAAGTACGGAGGTATCTACAAATCGAACGACGCCGGAGAAAGCTGGCAACGCGTTAACTCGCTGAATACTCGCCCAATGTACTTCAGTGTTATTCGAGTCGATCCTGAGGATGACCAGCGTCTATACGTCTTGGGCGTTTCGCAGTTCCAGTCAAGCAATGGCGGTATTACTTTTACCGCAAACTTTGGAAATGGCGTTCATGCGGATGCTCATGACTTGTGGATTGACCCGACCGACACACGACACATGATCATCGGCGGCGATGGTGGCTACTACGTTTCATATGATCGTGGAAGAGCCTGGGATCATATCAATACGGCTGCGATCGGGCAGTTCTACCACGTTGCTATCCGTCCAACCGAACCGTACTGGGTCGTCGGCGGTCTTCAGGATAATGGCTCATGGGCTGGTCCGGCGATTAGCAAGACCGGTGGAGCACTGATCCAAGATTGGATTTCGATTGGCGGTGGTGATGGATTCGTCTGCCGGGTCGATCCGAATGATCCGGACCAGTTCTACTACGAAAGCCAAAACGGAAACGTTGCACGCCGACATCTGGCCACTGGTGAGCGAGCCTCGATTCGACCCCGCCGCGAAAAGGGTTTCGAATATCGCTTTAACTGGAAGACGCCGTTTATTCTTTCGCATCACAATTCAAAGATTCTGTACTCGGCTGGCAACTACGTGTTCCGGTCATTAGACCGCGGGAGCGATCTGCAGCGAATCTCGCCGGAGCTTACGCTTACCAAGCGTGGTTCAGCCACCGCCTTGGCCGAATCCGCATTGGATGAAAACGTTTTGTACGTTGGTACGGATGATGGAGCGTTGTGGGCAACCACAGACGGTGGTGACAAGTGGGAGAATATTACTGAGAACTTGCCGGCTCCAGGTCCTCGATGGGTATCGACCATCGAAGCGTCCCGCCACGTCGCAGGTCGCGTCTACGTGTGTTTGGATGCGCACCGAAGCGATGATGATGCTCCCTACATCTTTGTTTCCAACGACTATGGTCAGACGTTTGAAGCGCTCCATCAAGGGCTGCCGAGTGGCTCGAGCAGATGCTTGCGTGAGGACATCGTGAATCCGAACCTACTTTACCTGGGTACGGAGTTCGCGTTCTTCGTTAGCGCTGATGCAGGCCGCACTTGGTCGCAATTCAATCAGGATTTGCCGACCGTTGCGATCCACGACGTTGCGATTCATCCAACCAACGGCGAAATCGTCTTGGCCACGCATGGTCGCAGCCTTTGGGCAGCTGACGTTAGCGGCCTAAGGAGCATCGACTTGAAAAAGTTCGGCGAAGAGCCTCAATTGTTCAAGCCAGAGACGGTCATACGATGGCGTAGTGAGCCGCGACGTGGACGAACGAATCGACGTTTCGTGGGTGACAATCCTTCGACCGGTGCGAGCTTCTGGTATTCGTTGCCTAAGAAAGCGAAGAAGGTCGCCATCGAGATTAAGGATGTCGAGGGTACGAAACTGATCGAAATTGCAGGTAAGTCGGAAGCTGGCTTGCACCGCGTTGGTTGGAATCTACGCCGAACGCCACCGCGTGGGCAGCGCTTCGCAGTGACGGCAAACGGTACTTACCGAGCCGACTTGATCGTCGACGGCAAGAAGGCTGCAACCACCACTGTGGAAGTTGTCCGCGATCCCAACTTGCCAAGTGAATCGATCAGCGAGGTTGAGTACGAGCAATTTGAGCGTGCCGATCAGCTGAAGCGGGAACGCAAGGCAGCGGCCAAGGCGGCGGGAGTTGACTTACGCGTAGACTACTAGCTAAAGCTACGTAGCGTGAGAGTGCTGGCTTCCTGAGGGGCTATGACTACTGCTGCGGCAGGCCAATTGCGGCTTGCCGCAAGCGATTCTAAGTCCCTCGGAATCCAGCCGATTCTTACGCGTGTCGACTCACGCTGTGTGGTTACGCGAATTCTACTTTTCTCGAACGATGTTCCAGTCGGTCTTCGAACCTGCTGGTGAAGCAAAGTTGCGAACCGGCGAACGTAAGACGTTGGATCGTAGGCGACCTAGGTTGGAAGAAATGCGACAGCTAGTTGTCATGCGACATGCCGAAGCTAATTTTGTTGCAGGGCAACCGGATCTGTTCCGAGCCTTGACGATAACTGGCCAGCGGGCTGCTGCTGCGGCTGCCCGGCAGTTGGATCAATCAGCAACCACAGCAGATCGCGTATTAGCCAGCACCGCAGTGCGTGTCCAGCAAACTCTGGCCTGCATTCGTGAACACTGGCAGAAGGAATCTGAAGTCGAGAACGATCCGGACCTCTATTTGGCAACTCTCGATGAACTCGGAGAGAAGCTTAAGGCACAGCCCGAATCGTTTAGGCGGATAATGATTATCGGCCACAATCCCGGACTGAGCGAATTTGTGACCTTTCTAACGGGATCACAAGTTCATCTTCAGCCTGCAGAAATGGTCCACATGCAGGCGGAAGTCGCACACTGGGATGATAGCTTCACAAACGGCCTGTGGGATTTGAAGAGCACATGGACGCCTCCCGCCGCGGGTACCATCAACGTTTGTCGCTAGGTCCACTGGCGGTGCGTATTTGTGAGTCGCTGGTTGTTTCTTGACGATTAGCACCTGCCGATGGTTGGCGGAATGGCTGCCGCTTCGAATACAGGTCTGCCCTCAACGCGAGCTCCGCACGAACGTCTTTGGTAGCGATGTCGATCGCTTTGGCCAGCGTCTTCTCGGCCGTATCGAACTGTCCCGCAGAAGCATAAGCCGCTGCAAGAGTGTCTAGTGCTTTGGCATCTTCCGACTTTTGCAACGTAATTGCCTTCTTGGCAGCACTAATTGCAAGTTCAGATTTGCGATACTTTACGTCTGGGCAGGTGGCCATCAGCCACGCTGCGTTTTGAAATGCACGAGCGTACTGGTTGTTCACAGCGACGGCGCTGCGGTAAGCTTCCGCCGCTTGTTGCCAATTGCCCAGGTAATGGTGGGCATCGGCTAGATCCGTATGGAATTCAACGTTCTTCGGTGAAAGCTGAATAGCAGCCGCGTAGTCATCGAGTGCCGCAGAGAAGTGTTCAAGCAAAAAGTAACTGTGGCCACGGCTATTGTAGAACTGCCCATCGGATTCGTCACGCTCGATAGCGC
The DNA here is from genome assembly GCA_003501565.1 of Planctomycetaceae bacterium. GTDB lineage: Bacteria > Planctomycetota > Planctomycetia > Pirellulales > Pirellulaceae > Aureliella. Next base: position 4,803 of record DNPC01000381.1, read on the forward strand.
GGTCATAGTCGGCAATGGCACTTTGGAAATCGCCTAGTTCAAAGTGCAATTCGGCTCGGTTGAAAAAAGCATTGGCATACTCAGGATTGAGCTTAATGGTTTCGTCGAATTGCTCGATGGCGAGCCTATACTTACCCTGCATCGCCAATGAGATCGCGTAGTTGTGGAACGTTCGCCAATTGGCCGGTCCATATTGAATCGCGGTTCGATAGTCTTCAGCAGCGGCGGCGTCGAGTTTGGCAGCTTCGTCGATGCGCCCAGCCTCGACTAGCTCGGCAGCCTGGTCGTTGCGCATTTCTCCGCGTCGGTTCAGCGCCCAGGCGAACAAGCTGGACGCATATTTCCGATCGGTCCGAGATCGGCGCGTATCGGTGACAACTGCGGAGCAAGTTCTCGCAATATCAGTGACCTTAGCTTGCGTGTCGGCAACTCTCGTAAGTGCATACGTGTCCAGCAGATCTTGACTGACGCTCCCGCGGTTGGGTTGGCTGGACCGATTGCCGGTCGTTTGACCTTGGGTAGGTTCGATCAACGCGATAAGCGAGACCAGGGCCAAACAAGCCAGAGAACGAGGCACCGCTCGTCCAGTTGATCGCCTGAGTGACAGTATCAGAACGCTATCCATATCCTCTGACCTGCGATTTGAAAAATGACGTTTAGCGGGCGCAAAAGAACGCGCGAGAACAAAATTAGTCTATAGCGGTGTCCTGCGGGCGGCGAAACCCGAATGCTAAGAAGAACGGTAGAGTGCTAGCAAACGCACTGCATGTTAAGCACTAGACGCAGCTAAGCTAGCGTTTCTGAGGTCCTGCCAAGTAAGTGTAGTTGCCCAATGCGCTTTCGTAGAATTGCACCGTTTCGCCAGCCTGTTCGTGGTCGATCAGGCCGCCTTCGACGGCGACTTCGACTGCAGCCTGAAGGTTATCGATTAGCTCGCGGCTCTCGTACTGGACATAGCCGAGGACCTCCTGAACCGTATCGCCCTTGACGATGGAGCGTACTTGAACGCCGTCCGTTCCAACGTCAACATGGACGGCATGAGTATCGCCAAACAGGTTGTGTAGATCGCCAAGAGTCTCTTGGTAAGCACCAACCATAAACACAGCCAGCTGATAGGCTTCTCCAGGAACAGTTGGGTGCAACCGAAGTGTTCGCGATTGTTGCGGGAACACGAAACGGTCAATCTTTCCATCACTGTCGCAGGTTATGTCGCCCAGAACGGCCTTGCGAGTAGGTTCTTCTTTTAGGCGGTCGATCGGTAAAATTGGGAACAGTTGATCGATCGCCCATGAGTCTGGCATCGATTGAAAAAGTGAGAAGTTAACAAAGTAGATGTCTGAGAGAATCGTATCGAGTTGCGTAAACTCGGGTGGAAACGGATCAAGTGAGGTAGCCAATGTTTGGACTCGATCGCAGATTCCAAAGTACAGGTTCTCGGCAGCTACGCGTTGTTCAAGCGGTAGGTATCCACCGCTAAACAAGTTCATGCATAAATCTAAAGCCACTTGCGCGTCGTGAAACACCTCCTGGGCGTTCTCCGCATCCAGCTTGTGATAGGCATACCACAGGTCGTGCAACGGTTGTTCATAAGCCTCGGGCAAATCAGATGGGATTGCCTGGTGATTGACCTGCCGGGTCACACCAAGTGTGTCGAGAATCAACACACTATGTTGGGCCGTGACAGCCCGGCCTGATTCTGAGATGAGTTCCGGGTGCGGGACGTTGGCTTCATCGCAGACGGTCATGACATGATGTACGACGTCGTTTGCATATTCTTGCAAGCTGTAGTTTACGCTACTCTCGCTGTCCGAACGCGTGCCATCGTAGTCGACGCCTAGGCCTCCACCCACGTCAAGGTAACGCAAGCCTGCCCCACGTCGGTACAAGTCAACGTAGATGCGTGCTGCTTCCAAAATGGCGGATTTGAGTTGACGGATGTTGCCGATCTGACTGCCGACATGAAAGTGCAATAACTGAAAGCAGTCGCCCATCCCCGCTTTGATCAAACGATCAAGTTGTTCCAGCATTTCGGCAACCGTCAGGCCAAACTTGCTGCGATACCCTCCACTGGCTTGCCAGCGTCCGGTGCCGCGAGTTGCTAGCTTTACCCGCATGCCAATGGTTGGCCGAACGCCGAGCGCCTGGCTGTGCTCGAGGATCAGGTCCAGCTCACTCACCTTCTCGACAACTGGAATGACCGTCCTACCCATGCGTTGAGCAAGCATCGCCATCCGAATGAATTCATCGTCTTTGAAGCCATTGCATACGATCGGAGTCTGAGCGTCTGTCATGGCAACCACGGCTAGTAACTCTGGCTTGCTACCGGCTTCTATGCCAAATCCATGCTTGCGACCGTGCTGAATAATCTGTTGTACAACTTCTCTCTGTTGATTTACCTTAATGGGGAAAACGCACCGGTACTTGTTGTTGTAGCCATGCTCGTTTGCCGCCTTTTCGAAACAACCGTGCATCCGTTCTAGGCGATCGGCGAGTATATCATTGAATCGCACCAACACGGGTAAATTCAAGCCTCGTTTGATGAGGCGGTCGACCAGCTCTTTGAGATCGATCGACGAAGCCGGGTTGCGTCGTGGTGAAACAAGAACACGGCCTTCGTCGGAAATTGAGAAGTAGCCATCGCCCCAGCGGTCTACCCCGTACAAATCACTTGATTTCTGTGCTGACCACTCGGCGCGTTCAACCGTGCTCATCGATGTTTTGACCTGATGCATTGAAATGCTTATTCGGTTGCCTGCCGAAACCGAAACGACCATTGCCGCCGACAGCTGTGCATCTGGGATGAACACGTGCAAGAAAAGCACGCATTGAAGAAGAGGTTAGCACGGTGCTGCGAACGTTTACCAGCAGCAGAGTATCCGCCCAGACAGTGATCTTTGCTAGCCCTGCTTGGTAGCGTTTACAGGGTTCGCGTTCGGCAAGGCTGTACATTCACCGGGCTGCGAAAACAGCGGTAGCCGTATCTGAGAAACGGCTCACAACTGCAACACAAATAGGCAAGGCCGCCAACGTGCTTCGAATCTCAATGACTGCAATCGTCAGCGAACGTAGAGCGGGATTCGCGAAAGATTTTCTACTTCGCAGTCTTTTCGCGCTGGGCCCGCCGGAAGTCTGCCCAGCGTTGCAACAAGTCTTGGCTCACTTCCATCGAATCACCGTGGACGGTGCGAATTACGAACGATTTGAAGCTGGAAGCCGTGGCAGTCGCCAACATGACTAGGTTCCTATGAAGTTAGGATTTGCAAAGCAGTAGTTCGACGATCGAACCACCGTTGAAGTGCGCAAAGTGTGGGTAGCAGACGGCGTGCCAAAAACTGCAATTAGTCCGAAATACGTAGTTGTGTGAGCAGTTTCTGGCGATCACCACCGGTGCCAACTTAATGGTGCCATCCCCGTTGTTATTACCGCCTAAAGTGAGGCTGTGCAACCGTAAAACGGCGGAATTGTGTGCCAATGATTGCTGGTTTTTCGACCTTATGTTCGCAAGGGCTGCAATAAATCGATTCAGTCGAGACAAAAATCTGCATATTCTTCGAACAACTTGCCTAGTTTTGAGGCAACCGCGCCGTTTTCTGGGCCGGTGCCCGAATCTTGGGGCAACCACCTTGGAACGTACCTCTAGAATAGGACGTGGGTGTGGCCAAGGTCGTGCGAAAATCGAGGATTGCGGACTTCACGTTTCGAACGACTTCACGAGGCCTTTTGCAAGATCTACACCTCACGTACGAAAAACGTCTAGACGCTCTCACTAATCAATGTTGCGCGAATGAACTTGCCTGACCGCATAGACAAGCTGTTAACCGCGCTAAAGTGGCCGGCTGCGCTGCTGTCATGCCTATTGCTGATTCCGCTGACCTGGTCAGTTGCGAAGTTGGGGGTTCGGGTTGTATTTGACCCAATTCCCCTACTGCCGATGGCACTTGGCACCGCCGCCTTCGTCTTCTTGTGGCGAAGGTATCTAGGGCAAAGTCGGTTTGGACGGCTCTTCATGATCTTTGAGCACGAGCTGACGCACGCCTTATTCGCGGTTGCGACATTGCATCGAATCGTGGGGTTTCGTGCATCCGTCGGTCGCGGCGGTGAGGTTCGCTTCGCCGGGACGGGCAACTGGTTGATTACAGTTGCCCCCTATTTCTTCCCGACTGTTGCTCTGCTTCTGTTTCTGCTGGCGTACTTGATGCCGCTGGCGGCGTTCCCGTGGCAACGATTTTTGCTCGGTGTTGCATTGGGTTATCACGTAGTAAGCACGTACCGTGAAACCCATCGAGATCAAACCGACATCACAAGACTCGGATCGACCTTTTGTTGGCTATTTCTTCCAGCGGCCAACGTGGCGGTGGTTGGGTTGTTGGTCGCGTTTGCCCACGATCCATCTTCTGGCATCGGAAATTGGTTCGGGGATATTATCGCGCCGCTTCGCTGGACTTGGGCAAGGGTAGAGACGCTTTGGGAGCCTGGCCTTCCGGACGTCTAGGGCGTAGTTTGGGTAAGCTAGGGCGAGTGTCCATCTTGAATTGGCGATGAGTCGACCAAACTTGCCGATTTTTCCAATCGCAGGTCTGTCGGTAGGCCGATCGGACACTTGTCGGCAGTTCGTCAGGTGGCATTCCCGCAGCCATCGCTGGCCCAAACTGGATTCAAATCACGGCAGGCTCGCGAGTTCGAGTCTGGCGGACGCGTAAAGGATGACGCTGATGAAACGTTTCTTGCTAACTCTTTTGATCGCTCTCGTAACGCTTAGTAGCACTGGTTGCAACCTGTTGCAAAAGCGAAACTGCAACTCGTGCAACGGCAACCTTGGGTGCCGACCTTGCAAGTTAGGTTGGCAGCGCGGCGGAACGGATTACCAACGCTTCCTCGGTCATCACGGCAGCTACCGTGGCCAACACACTGGCTCGGGCGGAGCTGGTGGCGGTCAAGTCGCTCAGGTGGCGTACCCTTACTACACCACGCGAGGCCCACGCGACTTCTTGTTGGACAATCCGCCAACAATTGGGCGATAGACGCCTTAGGGGCCATGTTGCAGAGTCGCAGTTGAGCGGATGGCGTGGGCTCCCCAATAACTCCGAGAGTCCATGTACCCTTGGGGCTGTTGCCCTAGCATGCCTGGTTGTGAACAAGTGTTACTACTGGGCGAGTGTGACACATGGCTTCGTTCTGAGAACGGCTTCGATTCAAGATGTTGGGCGCGAGTGGACTTGGGCACTACTGGTTAAGACTGGGCTCCCATGTCGTATTCTGGGCATGAACGACTCTAGCGAAACGCTGGCTTCAGCACTGTGGTGTAGAGGCCTCCGCCAATGATCGCGCCCACAATTGGCGCGATGATGTAGACCGTCAGCCATCCCCAGTCGCTCCCGATCGGCCATGCTATTTGGCCCCATCCCGCCAGAAACGCAAACAAGCGTGGTGCGAAATCCCGAGCTGGATTAAAACAGGCCTGCGTAAGCGGCGCGATGACGCTGATCAGGACGGCTACTGTTAGCCCTATGAAAATCCCAGCTTGTCGAGCTTGTGGGGCGTCTCGATTCTGGTCATCGGTAACGCAGAAAACCACAAGGGCTAGGAACGCAGTTCCGATGACTTCTGCCATGAATGCGGCATAATGCGGCACACTAGCACGTAACTCAGCATGCTGCTGTTCGTCGTAAGGCTCCTCCCCGGCTGCAAAGCCGCCTGGGTTTGGAAAGAATTCACCGTAGCAGCTAGCTGTAATCTCACTGCCTGGTTTCCCTCGTACCACTCCTTTGCGTTGTTCTACCTGGGCGAGCGCCGGAGAAAATAAAAGGTACAGTGCTGCTGCAGCTAAAAAAGCGCCCGTCAGCTGCGCGGCGATGTAGAGTCCCGCTCTTGAACGCGGGAACTCACTCCAGCAGCACATCGCTACCGTTATGGCTGGATTAATGTGAGCACCGCTGATCGCCCCGGTGCAGTGAATGGCCAGCATAATGGCCACTCCCCAACAAATCGCAACTTGCCATAGCCCCGCTTGGGCGCCGAAGCAGACTGCAGCATGAACAGCACCGCAGCCGATGAAGATGAGCAGAAATGTACCTGTCAGCTCGGCAAGAAACAGCTGCCGATGTGTCGGTTCAGAGTCCGTCATGTTGTTGCCGCCCCAATTCTCATTCAGTCATTCAAACGCAAGTGTACCACCTGTTTTGCTCGCGTATTTTGTGGTGGCAGGCTCTTTGTAGGGTTTTCGCGGCACGGTAAGGCCGTCACGCCCGGGGCGATGGGGGCGAGCGTGTCACAGTGTTGGCTGCGAAACGAGCGATCGCTCCTGTGCGGCCGGAAAGTCCCTAAGCAAGCGTATTCCCGCACGACTAGGCGTTCTTCGTCGCGTCAATGTAACGCTTGAGTTCTTCACGCACCCGCGGGAATAACAACAGGAGCCCGATCATATTTGGGAACACGAGTGCCAGAATCATCGCATCGGAGAACTTAATCACAGAATCCAATGACGAAGCAGCGCCGACGATCACAAACAAGCAGAACAAGAGCTTGTAGCTTAGATCCGAAGCTGGCGAGCGTCCGAATAGGTATTTCCAAGACTGAAGACCATAGTAAGACCATGAAATCATCGTCGAGAACGCAAACAGGATAATCGCCACCGTTAATAAGTAACTGAATCCTGGGAGTACGCTGTCAAATGCACGCGATGTGAGGCCTACACCTTCAACAGTTTCGCCATCGATGATGACCCCCGAGGAATTGGAAGTACCGTATTCAAAGAGACCGTCATTAAACACAATGATCACCAACGCGGTCATGGTGCAAATAACCACCGTGTCAATAAACGGCTCCAGCAATGCCACGACGCCTTCACTAGCCGGGTACCGAGTCTTAACTGCTGAGTGTGCTATGGCGGCAGATCCCGCCCCGGCCTCATTGGAGAACGCTGCTCGCTGGAAACCTTGGATCATTGCACCGATGACACCGCCGACCGCTGCGGTGGCGCTAAACGCGCCGCCAATGATTGCACCAATCGCCCCGGGGATCTGTTGGATGTTCATTACCAAAATTGTGAGTGCGGCCAAGGCATACATGATTGCCATGAACGGGACCACTTTCTCGGTAACCGTTGCGATTCGCTTAATGCCCCCGATGATGACTACGGCAACAATAATGGCCATGACCAAACCGATCAGAGCGCCTGTCGAACCTCCTTCGGCTCCCAATAGTCCCATGATTTGTTTGGTGGCCTGGTTGCTTTGGAACATGTTCCCGCCACCGAACGAAGCGCCGATGCAGAGGGTTGCGAAAAGCCCGCCCAGAAATATCCCCAGCGGCTTGAGTCCCATCGCGGTGAGGCCGCGATTTAGGTAGTACATCGGTCCGCCGTGGACCGTTCCATCCGGTTCCAAGTCACGGTACTTCACACCCAAAGTACACTCTACGAATTTAGTGGACATTCCAAGCAGACCGCAGACGATCATCCAAAATGTTGCACCGGGGCCGCCGACTGCGATTGCAACGGCAACGCTTGCGATATTCCCAAGGCCAACTGTCCCGGAGACCGCTGTCGCCAGCGCTTGGAAATGGGA
>DNPC01000028.1 GCA_003501565.1 Planctomycetaceae bacterium
GATTGCCTCTTCCCGCTTGCTTGGGGTCCACCAAATCTCCCGCAACCCTTCTGCCACGCCAGATGCTTGTAATGGATTACTAGCATAGGTGTACAGGCAGGAAGCCAGATTGTGGACACGACAGTGATTCGTAGGAGGGTTTCCAATGCGACGTTTTCTGTTTGGCGTGGTAATCGCTTCGGTGACCGCCGCAATGCCTGTTTCGGCGTTCGGTGGTGATCGTGAAATTGCCAAAACTGTGATGGGTCAGCTTGAGCAGCACCAGTCTGCAGGCCGGCTCAAAGGCTTCGACATCGACATGAAAGTCGAAGGCGGAGTTGTGTACTTCACCGGCGAAGTGGCCTCGTCCGCTCAGCTGCAAATCGTTGAGGCAGCAGCTCGTGAAGCGGTCGGCAGCCAAAACGTGGTCAATGAGATTCGCGTCAAGCAAGCTGCACCTCGCCGGATCGTAAAGCAGCAGCCTGTTAAACTGCAGCCCGCAAAGCAGCAAGCTGTGAAGCGGACCGCCGTTAAGCCTGCTTCGAGCACCCAGCGATCGGCTAAGCCTTCGCGTGCTGATATCGCTGTCACTGATTCGGTGATCGCCAAACTGCAGCAAAGCAAGGCAGCTGGTAAACTCCGCGGCTTCGAACTGGACGTCAGCACTGTCAGTGGCGATGTCTGGCTCCGCGGCAAAGTTGCAAATGCAGAGCAAAAGAACCACATCATCGAGACCGCCCGTCGCATCCGCGGCGTTGCTCGAGTCATCGATGACATCACGATCACCGGAGACTCTGCGATTCGTCCAGCGTCGACTACCGGATTGGTTCCTGCTGGCATCGAGCCTGGACCAGTTCCTGTACCGGTATCGAATGTGCCTGTACCGGTATCGAGCATGCCCGTAGCCAATCCAGGTGCACCTCAGCCGATGGCTCCGTCTGGCCTTCACACTGTGAACGCTGGCGAGTATGGCATGACCCCAGTTCCAATGCAGGGCAGTGCAGTGTCATACGGCACGGGCGCTCCTCGCTACGACCAGCCAAACATGCCTGGTTACGCGTGGCCAAGTTACGCAGCCTACCCAAACTACGGTGCAGTAACTTATCCGAAGCAGTACAGCCCTTCGGCTTGGCCATACATTGGCCCATTCTATCCTTACCCACAGGTTCCACTTGGATGGCGTAAGGTTGCACTCGAATGGGACGACGGCCTTTGGTACTTGGACTTCACCAGCAAGTAAGGCTGGATTCGAAGTCAAACAACACAAACGTGGGTGACCCTCCACGCTTTGCAACGGCAAGCCCGTCGAGTCTTCTCGACGGGCTTTCTTCGTTTGGTGGTGAAAAGTCAACACTCGCGCCAGAATTGTAGCGCCAACGTTTCGTCGCCCACCCAATAAAACGCGGGGCTCAGGAGTCGTCTTTCTCGGCCGGAAGACCAGCTGCGATAGCAGCGACAGAACATAGCCTGGGGTGAACGAAGGCGAGCTCTAGCGAGTCCTGAAGTGCTACCCCAGGTTTGGATGGCAATGTTGTCGGCGACGAGCAGTTGACGCACCAGCGAAGAGGAGTTTTACGAGTCGCAATCAGTTCATATTCCGATTGGAGGGCACCGCATTTGTGGTGGGTTCAGACTGGTTACGACTCCGTTGCGATTTTCAATAGCGGCACCTGCCATAGCCGCCACTTCGCAGATCTCGCGCGTTTTGACGCTGCCTCGTAATTCGTTTCGGACTGGGTCATCAATACGGAAACCAATGCTAGCTATTGGCGGCAGAATTGAACGACGCCGCGACAAAACAAACCACGCGTAAAACGGGAAAAATCCGCAAGTCCTACGCACCTTAACAACGATAACACTCTTACATCGGGAGCGTAGTAGTCCTGCGTGCTATGGATGTGAACCCCAGGTTCTGCCACTTGCACGAATTGATGGATCGCCGGGTGGGCAACTGGACCTACTTTAGCTCCGAGTAACAAAGTCGATCGCGAGGGATCGTTTGATGTCACTAAAATTTGACAAACCAATTGCTGGACTGCTTCTCTCTATGGGGCTGCTGGCGTCCACTGGCTGCGTAGGTATCACCAATGGCGTGAACCTGGGCCCACTGGCAATTCCCATTCCTGTCAGCCCATATTTCCAAGATCAAGAAGAGCTTGAGTTCCACAACCACGAACGCTACGCCCGCGTCCCGATCATTGGTCCCGTCACTCGCGGTACAGAAGTTGTCGCACTCGATCCTCCGAGCGACGACGAAGTGATGCAGGCTCTGGAACGAGCTCGCCCAGTTCGCGGCGGCATCCCATTGCTTAGCGAAAAACAGCGTAACAACGTTCAAATCGTAAAAGAGAAGATCGCCGATTACATCGATCCACCCCGGTTCATTCCGCTGATCGGTATGGCTCAGTTGCACCACGCCCACTACAAGTGCACGGTCTACTTCTCCGAGCGAACCATCAACGGCTGGCCTGTGCCTTACACGTTGGAAGATGAAGAATGCGTAGAGGTCGTTTATATCGACCACAACCACTTCCACATGTGTGGCAACCCTGACATTGGTGACAGTGCTCCCTACTAGGGCCCACTAGCTCAGACCAACACCCGGCAAATACAGACGGACTATCCATCTCGGGCTGCAGTACGACTTCGGTTGTACTGCAGCCTTTTTTCGTTTGCGCACGTCGCGCCTGGGTGCTCCGTCAATTATGTGCCTGATAAAATGCGTCACAGTACATTACGTTACGAAACTGATTGTCTCTAATCAGCAATCACCATCGCGCAATTTTGCGGTCCCACGAACCCGCGGCGAACAGCATGCCAGACAGTTCTCGACCATTGGCCGTCGTCACCGGTAGTTCATCGGGCATCGGTGCAGCGATAGCGGTACGTCTTGCCGAGTCCGGTTTCAATCTGGTTATTCACGCCCGACGCAACATACGGGGCCTTACCGAAACGGCTCGATCGATCGCTTCGGTCGCACCTTCCGCATTGGTAGTATCCGCGACAGCTGACCTCAGAAGTCCAACCGGTTGCCGGCAGTTCTTCCAAGCGGCGGTGGCCCGCCAAACTCCTTCAGCATGGGTCAACAACGCGGGTGCCGATATCCTGACAAGTGCCGTCGCCAGCAGTTCGTTTGAGCAACGTTTGCAGTTGTTACTCGATGTAGATGTTCAGGCAACGATTCGCTTGTCGCGCATGATCACCCAATACTGGCACGACCATTTCACCGTAGCTACATCCCCCGCGTCAAAACCGTGTGTTGTAAACGTTGGCTGGGACCAGGCTAGACTAGGAATGGAAGGTGAACCCGGCCAATTGTTTGGGACTTGCAAAGCCGCAGTCGAGGCGTTCACGACTTCGCTGGCGATGACGACCGGCAAGCAAGCACGAGCCAATTGCGTGGCGCCTGGCTGGATTCAAACGAGCTGGGGAACGTCGAATGCCGCCGACTATTGGCATCGCCGAGCGACGTCCGAAAGCCTGACCGAGCGATGGGGTACGCCACAAGACGTCGCCGAAGCCGTCAACTGGCTTGTCTCGCCCGCCGCCGAATTCATCAACGGCCAAACCATCCTTATCAACGGAGGACGACGGTATTATCCTGAGACCTCCACCAGTCGCGTCGAGGACTAGTTGCTTGGCTCGCTCAAGACCAAGTTCCATTTGCGGTTGAATCAAGTCCTATCCGCTCTCGGCCCAAAAACAGTCGTCACTTAAGAGTTGGTCCGGGCTGTTGGCCAGTGGCGGCTTGGTTGGAACGCGATATCGCAAATGCTATGATGCGTGCGCCAACACCTCAACTAGCATGCCATCTTTGAAACACGCGTTAGTATGCAATTCGGTCTTGCCTCGTCACGTTCACTCGCTCTGTATGCAAAGCTCTGCACCTTAACGGTCTGCTGTGCGCTGTGTGCGTGCTCACCATCGAAGACCGACAGTAACGCTGCACAAACTGCGACTGCACCCACCGAGAATCCCATAGAGAATCCCACAGAGACGATCGATGAGGAAACGTCCGGTGACGCTGACGTCATGCCTGCCAAAAGTGATCAGGCCAGCGCTGCGTCTCGGCCCGCGAGTGCAGTACCACCACGGAGCCAATCGAATCAAACTACTGCCGCGCCCATCGCAAAGCAGCCGCCTCCAATCTCTCCACTGGCCAACTCCACGCCCCCTGAAAATGTCGAAGAACTCTACGCCCAGGCCGAGGCTGTTGGAAAACACTTGGTAGCATCAAACCCGCAAACGATCGACGCCCGCGAGATCTTGGCTCGGATTTACTGGACGACTGGCAAACCGCTAAAGGCCCAAGAGGTTTGGAAAGGTGTCCTGGCTGACAGCCCAAACTACCCGTACGCCCTCCATGGGCTTGGACAAGTCGCGGCCAAAGTCGGCGACTTCGAAGCGGCAGCCGCCTATCACCACCAAGCATTTCAAGCATTGCCTTCCTTCATCGATGCCGGCTTAAGCACAGCTGGAGCTTGGACCAAAGTCGGCAAACTTGAACAAGCCCAGCAACTGCTTGAGAAGATCGCCAAGCAATTCCCCGCGATGCCGCTCGCCTGGATTCGGCTTGGCCAAGCACATACTGCCGCAAAGGACTTTGAACGCGCCAAAGTTGCTTTCGAGCAGGCCACGAAATTGGCACCTCAAGACACTGACGCTCTCTACGGCTTAGCAATCGCACTTTCACGCACCGGAAATCGTGAGGAAGCAAAACGCACACAAGCGCAAGTTCAAGAGCTGCGCAAGAAATTGAGAAGCGACACGCTTGAAGCACGTAAGAAGAATGATGACTTCCAAAATCAGCGTCGTGAGATTGCTGATAAATACAACAGCGTCGGCCAAATTTTCTTTGCTGCCAAGCAATACAAGGATGCACAAACAATCTGGGAAAGTGCAGCCCAACTTGATCCTCAGAGCCGCCCCGTGCGAGAGGCTTTAGCGGCACTTCATATGGGGTTCCAGGATGCAGAAGCCGCGCTGAAAGTCTGTCAAGAATTGCTCGTGCTACAGCCCGACAACTCGCAGTATCAATTAAATGTCGCAATGATGCTCGACCGCAGCGGGCAGACGGCCAATGCAATTCCAATGTACCTTCAACTCGCTCAGCAATCTTCTTCGGCCCAGTCCTATGCAATGCTCGCCGACGCATACGCTCGACTCGGTGACGCGCAAGCGATCAAATACATTGAGAAGGCGATCGAACTGGCTCCATCCAACCCGCAGTGGTCGCAGCTAAAACAACAGTACCAACAGGCGTTAGCGAAGTAATCGCCCGGCCAAGATTCTTCTTGTGATCTCCCATATCCACTGATTGAGGCCGCTCGATGTCGCAGCCAAGACTTTCAATAATCATGCTGAAATACGTTGGCATAATCACCGCGTTCCTAGCCCATCTCACTACGCCCAACGTTGAAATCGCCGCTGGTCAAGACATCCGGTTCACAGATGTCTCTCCGGACACCGGTATTGATTTCATTCACTCCGACAGTGGTGCAGGGGAGCGTTTTATTTACGAGTACGTTTCGGCTGGCATGGCCGCATTCGACTATGACAATGATGGACTCGAGGACCTCTACTTTTTGTCGGGCACTTCGGATCCAGATGCATCCGCGACCAACCGGCTATATCGAAACCTCGGTAATTTCACATTCGTGGATGTCACCGAGGCTGCAGGACTTGCCGAAGCATCTCATAGCTTGGGTGTTGCCGTCAGTGACTTTAACAATGACGGGCATACGGACATTTTCGTTAATAACCTTGGACACAACCAACTGTTCATAAGTCAGGGTGATGGGACGTTTACTTCTTCGGCGGACGCTGCAATCAACAGCGCTGACAACTTAGGCGCAGGCGTGTGCTTCTTAGACATCGAAAACGATGGTGACCTGGATATCTTTGTTGCCAACTATGTCCAATTCGACGCAGCAACACATCCGCAGCGTGTGCTACGTGGAAAGAGCATCTACCCTAGCCCTCAAGACTTTCAGCCCTGTCCCGATCAACTTCTTGAGAACCTAGGAGACGGGAATTTCCGTGATATCTCCGAGACTTCTGGGATCGGCCAATATGCGGGAACCGGGATGGGGGCCCTCGCCGCAGATTTTGATGGGGATCATGACTGTGACATATTCGTCTGCAATGACGTAATGGAGAACTTCTTGTACCTGAACGATGGTCAGGGACGCTTTGAAGAAGGTGGCCTACTCTCCGGCCTAGCACTTGATTTTGCCGGAGCTCGTCAGGGCAGTATGGGCGTGGACTCAGGCGACGTGAATCACGACGGGCTAATCGACTTGATCGTGACCAGCTATCAAGAAGAAACGCCGGTGTTGTATATAAACGAAGGCGACGGCTTTTTCACCGACTCCACGCCAATTTGGGGAGGTTTGAGCGAAGCGACGCCTCATGTGACTTGGGGGGTCTCTCTGGAGGACTTTGATGGCGACCGTGATCTTGATCTTTTTATGGCCAGCGGTCACTTGATGGACAACATTACCGCGACAGACGATTCACAGTCTTACGCGGCCCAAAACTTTGTTTATCGCAATGTTGGTGGGAAATTCGAATCGGTTCCGGCAGAAGCCTCAGGGTTGCAAGCGGCTGCCGTGTCGCGTGGTAGCGTGTGTGCCGACCTGGACGCAGACGGTGACAGTGACCTGGTGATCCTGAACAGCCGCGGACGACCAACGATCCTGCGCAATGAAACATCAAACCGCACCTGGGTGAGTATTAAGGCAGTTGGCTCGAGCAGCAATCGCGGCGCTGTGGGAGCTGTCATATCCGTCCAGCAGAACGGGCTCGTGCAAAAGTCCTTTTGCATTTCCGGCCGTAGCTACCAAGGCGACTATGGATCTACGGCTCGCTTTGCACTGGCCCCATCTCTCGATGCCAAAATCCGAGTGGCTTTTCCCGATGGAAGTCAACACGACGAAGTCATCGATGCCCAGCTAACGAGCATCCCCGGCCATCTAAAACGCGTTGTATATCAACCTGATTCGCCAAATTGATCCCTTTGGAAAAGCTGACCCAACGGCTTGTAGCACCAATTTGGGCGGCGAATGGGCGTCCGAAACGTGAGAATTGGCTTCGGCACAGCTCTTTTCCGCTGCCTTACAAAAGAAACCGTTTTCAACCCCCGAAGGAGGGGTTCACAAAAGTTGACTGGGCCAGAAAGACACGCTACAATCCCCGCTACGGAATATTCTCAGCCCATGGCTTAATGTCCGAGTATTACTGTCCCAGTCAGGAGTTATCGTATGAAGCTTACAAAACGGAGGTCAGCTTTCACGCTTGTTGAATTGCTGGTCGTAATCGCCATCATCGGCATCTTGGTAGGGCTGCTTTTGCCAGCCGTACAGTCCGCGCGTGAAGCTGCCAGGCGGATGCAATGTAGTAATAACCTGAAACAGCTGGGTTTGGCAGCTCTGAACTACGAATCTGCCTACCAACGTTTCCCATCGCGGCAACAGGGAACGGGCACCATTCGTACGCAAGGACAACGCTTGCGGTTGAGCGGTTTTGCAACCATGCTGCCGTTCATCGAGCAAACAGCTCTTTGGAATACGATTGTCGCTGAGAACCGTAATCCTTGGAACAATTGGTATCGCGCCAATGGCGGCCAGCTTTCGTTCCTCGGATGCCCGAGTGATCCAGGTTGGGGTACAGACCGTGACCCAAACAACCGCGCTTGGGATGGAAACTACTGCTACGCCATGAATGCTGGCGACTGCTACGCACGCGGTGCTTGGCACGACCAAGCCGAGCGTGACAACACTAATCTGTCGATCAGCCGCCCAACGATTCACACTCGGGGCATGTACGGTCGTCATACGTACTACAAGATTGGTTCTGTTTCTGACGGTACCAGTAACACGCTCGCGTTCTCTGAACGCCGCATCCCAACCTCACAAACGGGTCGGGGTATGGTTGCTTGGGTTGCCGGTGGTGACGTAAACAACTTCATTCCACTGACATGCCGTGCTCTTTGGACTGGCAACGGTTACGGCGGAGCAGGTTATGTGCGTTTCTCACAAGATACGCAGGCTGGCTACCGCTGGGCTGATGGTGCTGCGTTTTTCCACGCATTCACCACTATCTTGCCACCTAACACTTCAGTGTGCTTAATTGGTGATGCTAACTGGCGTGCAACCGGCGGTCACTACGGACCAGGTATCTGGACACCTACCAGTGAACACACCGGTGGTATTAACGCCAGCTACGTCGACGGCAGCGTTCACTTCCTAAGTCAAAACATCGACACGGGTAACCTCGGTATCGTGGCACCACCGGAAGTCGGTGGTGGCCCAAGCCCATTTGGTGTTTGGGGAGCTCTCGGATCGCGTTCGGCTGGTGAAGTCGTTTCCGGCATTGAGTAATCAACTCAACGATGTCTGGTGGACGCTAGACTCTTGAAAGTTCATAATGAGCCGAGTTTGCCCTGCAAGCTCGGCTCATTTCTTTAACCACTGGTTTGTTAACCAGCGGCACCGAAAGCCCTAGGAACACTCACCGCATACGCGGTCGATCCCGCCCTGTTTTGAAAGTCATTAAAAATGCTGAAACCATTTGTTTTTTCATGCTTCGCGCTTGCTGTCGCACTGCAAGTCGGATGTAGCAATGTGCCCGACGGCCCCCGGACTGTCCCAGCGGAGGGAATCGTCACGCTTGACGGTGATCCCGTAAATGGTGCAGCTGTCGTCTTCGTCTCAGCAAACGGCGGCGAATACTCTGCATCCGGTCCTTCTGATGAAGATGGAAAATTCAGCCTCAACGCAGTTGAATACAAAACGGGCGCCGTCCCCGGTGAGTACATGTGTATAGTAACTAAGACCGTAGAAGTTCGAGGTGAACCACCAAAGCGTCGTAGAAATGACGATGGTGAGGCCCAACAGCACGCAGAGGAAGACGCAGGCGAAGAAGGCCCTCAGTTGGGCGTGAAGAATGAGCTGCCGAAAAAGTATGAGCAACCCTCTCCGGACATGACGTTCACGATTCCAGAAGATGGCATTACGGACCTCAAGATCGAACTAACATCGAAGTAAGCCCAGAATCCATGAAACGCCACGACAGCCGTTTCGATTTGGAATTCATCGCAAGCCCTGGCGTCACGCTGGGGCTTTTTTTTGTTGTGGCTGCCTGCAGTACTTGGCCACTTCCACTGCACTTCCGAACTGCACTTCCAACGGGTACCTCGCATATTGGTACCGTTCCCATGCTCAACGCCTGGACCTACTGGTGGAACGGCCAATCTGCGTCCAGCGGACTGGCGGACTATTGGAATGCTCCTATCTTTCATCCGGTTACAGGCACCCTCGCGTTTTCCGAGCCCCAGTCGATCACCTGCCTTTTTGCACCGCTCCGAAAAGCTCTCACGCCCATCGAAATCCACAACTGCTATTTGCTGCTGACACTCGCACTAAATGGCTGGACCAGCTTCCGAATGCTGCGCAAGGTCGGAGTTTCGCTGTTCCTCGCATTCCTCGGCGGCCTAGCGATTGCGTGGCTTCCGATTGGTTGGCGCAATCTAGAAGCCATACAGCTGCTTGCGCTCTGGCCGTTTTGCCTGGCCTGCACGTCCGCAGTCGATTGCTTGAACCTTGACGACAAAACGATCCGATGGTGGCCATATGTGTCGCTAGGCTTCTGGTCTGGCTTGCTAGCGTACTGTTGTCTGTACTGGTTCGCGTTTTCCCTAGTCACGCTCTGGCCAACCGTCACAGTCCTGGTCGCTGTCCACGGTGTTCGTTCTGCCAGAAAGGGGTGGTTTCCGCAGCTAGCTGTGGCCGCAGCGACCTGCGCACTGGTATCGATACCGATCGTCTATTCGATGCACTCGATTACGTCGGAGCACGAACTGACACGGTCAATTGACACCGTGCGTGTACTTTCTGCTGAGCCGACCGACTGGCTGTACACTGCGGGAAACACTTGGTGGAATCCGAGCCCGCCTGCCGGCGTGACTCCGTTATGCCCAGGATCGCTTCGCATCCTCATCGTCGCCTTAGTCCTGCTAACGGTAGGTCGTGTCAAGGATTCTCCCATTCCGCCATTTGCGGTCTTCTTGCTTGGCGGCATCTGCCTGTTGAGTTTTGCGTTTTCTTTTGGTGCCAATCTCCAGTGGCGGCAGTACAACATCTGGGAAATACTCTGCAGCAAACTACCGGGCTTTGCAGGAATACGCAGTCCGTTCCGTTTCGCATACTTTGTTCAATTGACAACGATTTTGCTTGCCGTAATTGGGCTCGAGCGTTTGAGAGCACGCGTCTATGCGCAGACGGCTGCCAACTTCAGAAGCAGTTGGTTCTTCTACATCCTGTTGGCTAGCGCGACCGCTTTCGAAACCATCCCCAACCGCAGCCAATTGTGTTACCCACCCGTTCGCTCAATGAGTTGGCACGATTATGTTGCAGACAATGTGCCCAAGGGACAAGCAATTGTCTGTCTCCCAGTAGCCAGCGACGGGACCGAACAATCACAAGAACGAGAGACTCGCTGGATGATGCACGCCACCCTCCACGGCGTCCCAATCCTGAATGGATACTCTGGATTCACCCCCAAGCACTATGCGGACGTACGCAGGCAGCTACGCTCGCCCGAGAACATGGTCGATCAACTCTTGGAATTGTTTGAAAGTCATAGCCTCGCTTTGGTCGTTGTGGACCGTAACACACTTTCTTCGGCAGCACTGCGTGCACTGGAGGAACAAACATCAATCGTTCCCGTATTCCAAGAGTCACGTTTTGTAATCTACGAACCCGCAATATCGAACCGCGACCAGTGACAGAACTTTTTGCCTTCGACGTAAGGGGGAACAAGTAGAGCGTTGATCCATCGAACACACCCTCCCACCGGA
>DNPC01000677.1 GCA_003501565.1 Planctomycetaceae bacterium
GCTCGCTCCGCCGCCGCCGCCGCCGCCGCCGTGACCGCCATCTGTACCGTCAACACCTCTTGGCCCACCAAAACCCTGGTTTGGTCCGCCAGCATCGCCGCCTACGCCTATTTCTGACGCAATCGATCCGTCTTGCGCCAAACCACCGCCGCCACCTCCCCCGGAACCATTGCCGATAATCATTCCTCCCCCATTTCCTCCTCCATTTCCTCCAATCGCCAAGTTTCCACTTACAGTACTCGAAACTATTTTCAGGTTACCTTCAGTGAGAATCGCTCCGCCGAGCCCAGCGGCCCCACCACCTCCAGCACTGAATGTCTGTCCATCTCCACCGTCGCCGCCACGAGCGACGCCGCCAGCAAACGTTAGGTATTGGAGTGATAGATTGCCCGCACTTTGCACATGGAACAACCGGAAGTCGTCTGCATTGGAATCCCGCTCGATCGTGATGCCATTGTCGCCGCTTGGGCCCTGAATCACGATTTCTGTATTGACAACGAATGCGGTCGGTCCCGCCTCATCGGCATCTAGTCCTGTATCGAACAGATCCAATGCAATACTCGCGTCGCCTCCGGAGACAAGAGAGGGATCAAAAGTGATTGTCGACTGGTTCGGATTTGCTTCTGCGGCAGCGATCGCTTCCCGAAGTGAGGTACCGCTTCCCGTGTTCGAGTCTGCTGTGCCATCGTCTTCATCGGAGAGCGTTGTAACGACAAAGGCATCGGGGGCGGCTAGATCGGCAAAAGTAACACCTACGACAGGGCCTGCACTGCCATCGGACTGAAAAGAGACTGTGTCAGTCGTACCAAATGAGAGTATACCGTAGTACGAAGTAGCATCGGGCAGAACAAGGAAATTGGACCTCGGATGGACGAAGGCGTTACCAAAGCCGGACTCAATCGTCGGGACAGCTCCGTCAAAAGACACTTGAAGGCCGCCCTGCTCACCTCTCCAGCCCAAAGCATAGACGCCAAGATTCTCAACAGGCGAGTCGAACTCCGCTGTCCAATCGTCTGAGTTATCGTGAAGAACTAAGAATTGATTTGTGCTACCCGGAGCCGCCGCATAGTCCGGCCCAGAAAGGTTTTGATCGTCCAAGATGGCACCATTCGAGTTTCCTGGGAGATATGTGTAGATGCCTGATACACCCGTCAAATCGACTAAGTTTCCATCCAAATCCCCCGAAACCGGAGACGCCCAATCCACGAATGCCGCGAGTACTCGGCGATCTTCCAACTGCTCACCGAACAGACGCCTTCGCCTGACTCCAGCGTTCTTTCTCATTTTCGACGCAACGTTTCGTGCCTTGCGTCTGGTGCCGCGCGAAAGACCCTGCTTGAACCAGTTTTGAATCGTCATGTGTTGTGAACTCCAGGTGAAACCGCTGCGTGGCAGCGACTTGGCAAACTCTTGGTTGGTTGTGTTGGTTAGGAATCTCAGGCATTTGCCTGGTTGTGGCGCAACAGGGTGTTTGGTGCACTCTGCAGTGGTGGCTCCGCATGGCCAGACGTATCTCGCCATCCAGCGGGAACGGCTTGAAGCGAATCGTCTGGCAGCACAAATGCGTTGGCGATGCAGTCGCGGTCTTCGTTGATAAGGTCTGGCCACTGCTGGTCGGGTAGTACACTGACGGCGAAGACCTCTTGGACAGCGCCTTCGAATCGCAGCCAAGCGATACACTCGCCCGCTACGATGTCCACGACTGCCACGCCCGACCACCGCTCGTGTTCGGGCACTTCCGAGATCTCGATACCGCTGAAATAGGCCGATTCACGGACTTGTGATAGACCGACGAACGCATACCGACCGTGGAACGAGAGGCCACGGGTGAATCCCGGCAGTCGGCAGACCTCCTGGTACTTTCCGGTGCCAGAATCGATGAAGCCCAACCCGCCTTGACCTGAGTTAAGTACCCATAGCTGGCCGCCGTATAGTCGCGGTGAATGTGGCATCGAGAGCCCGCGAGCAATGACTTCACTAGAGGGGACATCCATCACGATGCCGCCACTCGCCTTGTTTTCGCGCCAACCAGCTGGGGCATCGCTTTCACCTAATGCCGTAACAAATCTTGGAACACCGCCTTCCATCGCCAATCCGTTCAGATGGCAACGGTCTTCGGGCGTGTAAGTCGAGATGAATGGCGGACGCCATCGCGGTACAAAGCTGTATTGATCGCTGCGCGTGCACAGGCATGAAAAACGAGTATTGACGAACCAGAGTTCAGAATCCGCACTCGAAACCGCGCGACCCGGCAGGCTATCAACGCTGACGGAATTCGGCTTTCTGCCCCACTCCATTTCATGGATTTGGATGTCGCCAGTGACGGTGGAGTGACGCGGCAAGAAACAGCTATCCGCCGCACGCTCACCTTCGGCTTGGCTGGCAGCGGCTGGGACATTGTGGAATTCCCAAATGTCGAGTGCTCCACCGATCGCGATCCGATTACGCCCGACAGCGATCCCCATCGGTTTGTTGAATGGCCTGAAATGTGTGTTGAGCCGATCTCGCTCGGCGCGCAGAAAAATGAGCTTCCCGGCCTGGTAAGTCGAAACGAGCAGCGACGACCCCAGTGCGTTCAACACTTCGGCAAGCGATGCCGTATGTTTGCTGCGCAGGGGTGATTCGCAGCTAGAGTCAACATCAGACGAGTTTGGGCCTGCTTCGGGGTCGGTGGCAGTTGCCTGTATTTCAGACTGTTGAGTACTGCTCACAATGCGGTTCTGTTCCGAAACGAGGTTCTTAATGTGTGCCTAGGGACTGGCGGCGGTGAACATCGAGAACTCCGGATACCGCCCCGGCGGGACCGCGAAGGATGCCGCTAAAAGAAAACACGTAATTCGGCCCGGAGCGTACTCCATTAATGCGAGGTTTTTTCCAAAAAGGCTATAGTTTGCGGTTTCTTGGAATTGGGAGGAAAAACGGAGTACGTTTGCCGCAAAAATGCGTGTTTAAGTTCGTGGTGTTGCGCGATGAGTCCGGCATTTCTTCGGTTAGGGTGACGATGGAGCAGCAGGAAGAAGATGGGACTGCTGAATTGGTAATGAAAATTGCCGACGAATTCGTCATGCGCCTACGGTCGGGTGAATCTCCTTCAATCGAAGAATATGTGGCGAAGCATCCTGACATTCAGAATGAGATTCGGCGTTATCTACCCCTCCAGGCAATGATCGAGTCCGTTGTAGAAACACCTGGATTCGAGGACACAGAAGTCAGTGACTTCAAATCCAAGCGACGTGAAGAGTTAGGCGGACGGTTTGGTCGCTACGAAATCTCAGGAGTGCTGGGGCGTGGCGCCATGGGAACGGTTTACCTCGCTAAAGACTCGACACTCGGTCGCAACGTAGCGCTGAAGATACCCTTTCTAAGTGATGCCCAGCAGTATTCCGGCGAGCGTTTCCAACGCGAAGCGAGAATCATGGCAACGATCTCGCACCCAAATATCTGCCCGATCTTTGATGCGGGGGATGTAGATGGACAGCCGTTTATCGCCATGCACTACGTGCAAGGACAGACACTCAGCCAGCTGTTGGATGAAAGAAAAGCGTTCCCGTCAAAAGAGGCTGCGGAGATTCTGCACGCTATCGCCCAGGGCGTCGCGGCCGCACACAAAGCGGGCGTTGTGCACCGCGATCTTAAGCCTTCGAACATCCTGATTGATGAATCGGGGCAACTGAGTGTTACCGACTTCGGGCTCGCCCGTGTGGCTCGCGAAGATGACATCGAGCTGACGACCGAAGGAATTCAGATTGGCAGTCCAGCCTATATGTCGCCCGAGCAGGTTCTGGCGGATCATGATTCGATTGGGCCAGCGACCGATGTCTATTCACTTGGCGTGATCCTTTACCGCATGCTGTCCGGTGAACGGCCGTTCGAGGGATCTGTGTATTCTGTCTTGAGGCAAATCGAATCCAATTCACCCACACCGCCAAGTGCCCACCAGCCAGGCATAAGCCCCACTTTGGAGGCGATTTGCATGCGAGCAATGTCGAAGTCTCCACAGGATCGCTTCCGGGATGCAGATGAACTCGCGGAGCAACTCGCCCAGTTTCTTGCCACTCCGGAAGAGAGTCTTTCACCGATTCAATCGAACGTAAGCCAATTGGCAAGCAGAGTGCCGCTGATACTTACTGCGCTAATCGCGATTGGCTTGCTAACAACGATTGCCGGGTGGTGGTTTGCAAGTCGGCCTGGAAAGTTGCGTGACGTTGGTCGGCTAGGCATTCCCGACATATCGGAATCCCAGCCGCAGCGCGAACCCCCATCTGATGCCAGTGTGGTGCGGCACTCCAAGAGACGTGTCGTCGATTCAGGACAGCAGCTTGGTGCTACGAACAGCTCGTTCGGTGCTCTCGGTGACTTGGACAATGACGGTGACTTGGACGCCTTCGTCGTCGCTTTCGATGGACATCCGGCCAAAGTCTGGCTAAACGATGGATTGGGCCATTTCACCGATGGAATGCAAGAGCTCGGCAAGAATGCTAAGACGCGAGTGTCGTTCGGTGACGTGGATTCCGACGGCGATCTGGACGTCATTACATCGGGTGGCTACCCGAGCTCGCCAGCCGAGCTGTGGATCAACGACGGCCGTGCCAAGTTTGAGCTCTCTCCAATCGTTTTTGAAGCTTCGTCGCACGCCTGTTTCGTTGACTTAGACAATGACCAGGACCCTGACCTAATTCTTTGCCTGAAGCAGCAGAGCAGCAAGATCTTTCTCAATGAAGGTGGCAGGTTCATCGAGACTAATCAACAACTCGGGCGAGCCAGTCGATTCGTTATCACTGCTGACTTTGATTCCGACGGCGATCTCGATGTCTACTTGTGTCACAAATCGGGTTCCGATGAAATCCACTTGAACAATGGCAAAGGGCAGTTTTCATTTCAAAGTCAAAAACTCTCCAGTACCGGCGAGACGCTGCATGGAGTAGTTCTAGATTGGAATTCGGACGGTCGCGACGATCTTGCCTTAGCGATCTTTGGTAAACCGGTTGAGATTTGGCTCAATGATGGGAATGCCGGTTACTCATTAGCTCGACAATCCGAATACGAGTGTATGTGGTGGTCGATCGCCGCCGCAGACCTTGATGGGGATAAAAACTCCCAGCTTTTGGTATGTGGGCATGATATCCCAACCTTTGTTTGGGATGCACAAGATGGTACTCTCAGAAGTGAGGCGGCGACGTTCTTGGGCGATGCTTCCGTCGCGAACCTCATGCCTGGAGATCTCAATGGTGACGGCTTTGCCGACTTATATGTATGCAGGGGAAACGGAGCGCCCGACCAAGTCTGGCTAAGCCAGGAAGGTGATTACCAGGCGCTAACAACTGATGTTCCGCTATTCCACGACAGCGGCCAAAGGCTTGGGCACAGTGACTCCATTTCAGTTGAACTTGCTGATATGGATTCTGATGGTGACCTGGATGCTTACGTTTGCAATGTCCAGGCTCCTAGCGCAATCTGGACAAACGATGGCCACGGTGAATTCACCCGAGATCTTGCGATCGCACCTGATTTGAACGAGGCCTCCAGCTCTGCCATGGCAGACTTTGATGGCGACGGCCGACTCGATATCGTTGCCAGTGATAACAAAGAACTGCGTTTACAGACTATTGATGAGAGGGGTGTGATCGATCGTGGGTTGGTTGCGCATTTACCATCCAATGCACTTAAAATTGTGCCGGCAGATTTTGATGGTGATAATGACAGTGATATGTTGTTGCTACTTGAAGGACAACCGGCGCAAATCTTGCTGAATGACGGTGAATTGCCATTCAACGAAATTGAACTTCGTTTCGGTGATGAGAACGTAGTCGATTGCATTGCAAAAGACCTGGACGCTGACGGCGATCAGGACATCATCCTGGCTACCAGACAACCGT
Source organism: Planctomycetaceae bacterium (assembly GCA_003501565.1). Taxonomy (GTDB): domain Bacteria; phylum Planctomycetota; class Planctomycetia; order Pirellulales; family Pirellulaceae; genus Aureliella. The sequence goes on from DNPC01000677.1 coordinate 5,877, forward strand.
CGGGAATCCGTACGTTTCTTAATGACGGACGAGCAAAATTTGAAAATAGTTACTTTTACCGAACGCGCGGCACGCCCAATAGCATCGCAACTGCCGACATAAACAACGACCAATTCAAAGACATCGTCGTGGCGAATGTCGCCAGTCCATGTGAATTCCTGATCGCTGATGGTGGTGCATCTTATCGTCCTTCCTTCTTAAATTCGGCACTCCTTGGCGCGCGGGAAGTAGTTGCCCGTGATTTCAACGGAGATGGAAGGGTCGACATGTTTGGCATTGGCATGAAGAGCTCGCCGAACTTCTTTCAACTTGGATCGAAAAACCGGCTCGGG
>DNPC01000678.1 GCA_003501565.1 Planctomycetaceae bacterium
AGTGGATTGCGAGCTCTCTTACAATCCGAATGGTGGAAGATCTCGGCGAGCCGGTTGATTGGAAGCTGTTGAAGTCGTGCTCGCCTTCGATAAAGGCAGCAGCGATTTGCATTTGCTCAAGATCCAATCGACGGCGTACCCACCAATGCTGGGCACGGCCGAGCGGATCTTCTTTCCGGGCGTTGTAAATCAAGTAGCGATAACGCTTACCCGTGCTGTCGCGAAGGGGGTGGAAGTACGGTGAAACTTCTTCGCACTTGCGAACGACGATATCAGGAGGAAGGCTCGTGTTCACGGCGTAGGGCAGGCGTTCGGCTGGTGCGGGCCAATGCGTCGACTTGAAGAGCACCGATTGAGCGATTGCATGGACGCCTGTATCAGTACGGCTGCTGGCAAGTGTGCGGACGTTCTTCTGACCGGTTGCGATGGATAGACCACGTTCGAGCACCTCTTGGACCGTCAGCTGGTCAGGCTGCTTTTGCCAGCCGAAGTACTGGGCTCCGTCATAAGCGACCGTCAAATGGAGTGAGCGCTCCCCTGCCCTGCTCTGCGGTTCCGCCTGCAATGCAACCTGCTCTGAAATTTCCGCAGCCTCCACAGTGTTTTTTGTGGACCCCACAGTGTTTTCTATGGCCTCCGCAGTGTTCTTAATGGGCTCTGCGTTCTCGGCGGGTTCTGCAGAGCTTTCATTGGTCTCCACCGTGATTTGCGTGTTTGCTGTGCTTTGCGTGGAATTCACAGTGCTTTGCAATGTTCTTCGTTCCGAGTTTCGATTACCGGAATTGCTAGGCAAGCCTTCGGGATCCCATCACTAGTTGTTGGGCAGTGACAGATTCGCGGCGACAGATTCACTGAGAAGCTTTCCGATCTGCACCGCGTTTGTAGCTGCACCCTTGCGGAGATTGTCGCTAACGCACCAAAAACTAATCCCGCATTCATGGTGCAAGTCTTTGCGAACTCGCCCGACAAATACATCCGGCTTGTCCGCACAAGGCCGTGGCATTGGGTATTCTTGATTGTCCAGATCGTCGATTAAGGTCACGCCATCTGCTTCGCTGAACAACCGCTTTATCTCATCGAGCTCTAAGGGCTGCTCCGTTTCACAATAAATTGATTCGCTGTGCCCAACCAAAACTGGAACTCGTACGCAGGTGGCATTTATTGCGATCGTATCGTCCCCAAAGATCTTATGCGTCTCGCGCACCATCTTGACTTCTTCGGATGTGAAACCAGCTTCCTTATGGGAACCGATCTGTGGGATCAGGTTCATAGCGATGTCATGTTGGAACACGCTGACTTGGCCAGTTTGACCCTTAAGCACTTTATGGGTGTTCTCAATAGTTTCTGTATTGGCGGCTAAACCTGCTCCGGAAACAGCTTGATATGTGCTGACGATGATCTGCCTGAGGCCAGCTGCATTTCGAAGCGGGTGCAAGGCTACGACCATTTGAGTGGTGCTACAGTTTGGGCTGGCAATGATACCCTTGTGTTCGCTGGCTGCTTGGGCGTTTACCTCTGGAATCACCAGCGGAACATCTGGATTCATCCGATAGAATGCGGATTCATCGACGACGACGGCGCCTCGCTCAACGGCCCAAGGTACAAACTCAGCGGCAACCTCGTCTGGAGTGCTGGCGATCACGAGATCGACGCCTTTAAATGCTTCCGGTTCGAGAAGCTCGACGGTGATGGGTTGGCCGGCGACTTCGATGATGGTGCCCGCCGACCGCTCTGAGGCTAGTAGCTTGAGTTTACCGTAGGGGAGTTTCTGCTTGACGATTTCATCAAGGACTATTCCACCAACTGCACCGGTTGCACCAACAACTGCTACTGTTCCACTCACGTCCTGGCTCTTTCGAGAATGTTTGAGACATATCGACATCGTCGTAGGCTGCCACAGTTTAGTTGAATTGCGGCTGGCGTACAGATCTTCTGTTTCCAGCGTGCAGATCGTCTGTTTCCGGGGTGCAGATCGTCTGTTCCCGGGGGGCTGGCGGCTGAGAGCGGAACGCGCGGGCTGCAGCGCCTCCGGCGACTTCCGTCAATTCCGAGGTGGCCCCGGTGGTGCCTCGCATGCAGACACACTAACGGACAGTTGGGTTCGGTTCCGCCGTCTGGATGGTAGAAGCCAGGGAGCTGGGAGGCAGGTACCGGGCAGTTTCATCAACGTATTCTCGAATGCCCGCAGAGGGAAGCTGGAATAGATGCGCGTCGATTTGATCTGGAGTTAGCGGCCGTGGTTTCGCCCATTGTGTGACACTCTTGAACGGACGGAACTTGTCGTCAGCCTGCTGCGAAGGTGAACGTTTGAGCGTTAACTTGTGCAGCCAGAACGGGATCTTGGCTTTGTCCGTTGATATCACAGCCTCTGCGGAAGCTGGAACAGACTGCTCCTGCATTGAGAACAACTCCAAATCGACCGCCGCCTTCCCGTGTTGTTCGGGAGGCTGCTCAGCCAGCCGGCCTTGGATTACCCAGACGGGATTCCCGTCGAGCTGCTGTTCGGTAACGGCGTACCATTGATAGCGCTGACAGAGCCCTCGCAGTACTTCTGCCTGCCCGCCAAGTGCCAAGTGAATCGAATTGACAGGATCGTAAAGACTGTCTTTGGAACGCGCCAGTGATGGCAGGACACGGCTGCGGACTTGTTCACAGTCGATTTCTGCATGTAGCTTTCCTTCGCCAATGTCCTCGATCGAAATGAGGCGTTGGCCGTCGCACACTTGCAAGAACGTGTATAGCCTTTTGGCGGCGCCCATTCGCACGCTGTGACGCATTCGACCTTCTCCTTTTCCGCCGCGAACGTAGCTCCCCACGCCACTCATCAAACGTCCAGATTGCTCTATTGAGGTTTGAACCTCGCAGTGGATTGGCTCACCGAAGACGCTTTCGATCAAAGCCAAATGTACGATGCCCATAATCCGCGCTAACTGTTCAGGCGTTTCAGCGGCGTCGTTTTGGTTTCGCGAGGAAATGTTTGTGGCGTTGTTGTCGCCTGCCGCAAGCGCTGGCGCCGATTCGGACGCGCTCGCGTCTTGTCCGAGCAGTCTTTCAGATGCCGGCCGTACCGGGCAAGCGAAAGCTAAAGCTAGGAATGCTAGCAAAGCGATGAAGCGGAAATGAGAGACTAGCCAGCAGCGGTTGTGAGCTGCCCGCGGCGCTATCAGATGCATGCCAAACCGGTCGTTCGCCTTAGGTAATCTTCGCCACATAGTCCGGTTGTACGGGATTTATCAAAGAATCCAGTGATACAGCGCCGAAAGTAAAGCCACGGGGACTGTTCATCCTCACGCAAATGCTTGGATTGCGTTCCGGCTGAGCTAAGTGAACAGACTCTAGGACGATCCCTTAGCAGCTTTCGAGTCGGCCGATTCTAGAGCTGAGCGAAGCGGTAAGTCCAGGTGAATCAGCCCGATTTGGCTGTTTACCACACGTTGAAACTCACTCAGGATCGTTTCGATTGGCGGCGATCGCCGGATTCGGAACCGGACGATTTGCCCAAATTAGGGGGTTAAGCATGAAAATGCGCATTTTCCTTTCGCTAGCCGTGGTAGCCGCTGGCTGCCTAACTGGCTGCTCAACGGTGCGGCATAACACGCCGCCGGCACAAAGACTTATGGAACCTGGCCCGGGCGTTGGTGGCCCTGGTCCAGGCGTACTCGGGCCCGCTGTTGGTGCAGCAGGCATGGGTGGCGGTGTCGTACCCGCCTCCGGTGCCGAAGTCATCGGCGCCAACTGCCAAGAGTGCGGCCCTGGCGGCATGATGGGTGGCATGATGATGGGAGGCCCGGCGCCTAACGTCCAAGTCCTCTTCGGTCGTCCTGAAGGCATGCAGTTGCACTTCGACGTCGTCGGTGATGGATCATTCGGCAGCGAAGCGCTGTATGTTCCCGGGCGACTGGAGTTCCCACAGGGCGGCATCTACCGCATGAAGCTAACCAACATTCAAGGACGTGAAGGCGTTGAGCTGTACCCGACCGTCGAGGTTGCAAACGGCAATCCTCGCACCGCGGCGTACCTAGCACACAATGCCATTCCGGTTCAGTTTACTGAAGACGACTTTGAGCAAGTGCTCTCGGGCAACTTCGTCACGAAGGTGATCTACCTGCCAGATCCGGAGTTCCAAGGTGACGCTTTGGTCGACGTCCTGGTTAGCAACCGCATTGAACCGGGGCTGGATCCGATTGTCGAAGCGGATCGCCGCGGTTCCATCCTGGCCATTGTTCGCATCGGTAACAAAGACGTCGAAATGTCGGGAGCCGCTGCTGGTGGCATGATGGGCATGGGCATGGCTGGCGGACCGATGATGTGCGGACCTGACGGCTGCGGTCCTGGTGGCGTTCCAGCTTCACTGCCTGGTTATGTCGCTGGAGTTACAGCGCCTCAATACGGTATGCCTCAATCGGGCACTCCAATCGGACTTGTGGGACCACCCCACATTCCATTGGGTACTCCGGCTGGCCTACAGAAGCACTCGATGAAGAACCGTACTCGGATGCACATTCCTGATCCGGTCAAACACATGCGAGTCAGTGTGAAGCAATCGCCTGCTCAGAGCTATCCACAGCCTGTCAATCGGGTTCGCATCCACGAACGCAATGTTCACAACGGATTCCCGACCGGCACACCTGGCCACGCCATGGGTAGCCAAAGTGTTGGTGGCGATGGTTCTTACTGCCCGCCGCAGTAACGAGTCAGCACAATCCTGCTTGCTAATCACAGTTAGCAACACACGACGTCAACTAACCGCGTCGCGAGACGAATGGGTTAGACAGGAAGCGGAAAGTACATCGGACCGTTTCCACAGCCGATCAACGTGAATGAGTGGGGCGGAGCGAGAGCCTTTTGCGGCTCTCGCACCGCTTTTGTTTTCTTTCACGTTTCTACGCCGCTCGTACGCGCGGACCGCTACTATGCTGCCGAAAAATCGACTTCACTTCATTGGGTTGCTCCTGCTTGCCGCGGGAGTCTGCTCCGACGTTGCCCTAGCCCAAGGCCCGAGTCAGCTACCACGCAACGTGAACTATCTGTTGAGCGCCGATCAGCCGCCCGGATACGTTGCTAGTGCCCAAGTCGCACGTCAAATTCCTGGCGTTGGCACCTACCAAGCAGTAGCCATATCTGGACCCCCAGGCCTGAAAGTGGCGTTGGCCCGTGACGGGATGTTGCTAGAGAACTTGGAAGCACCCGTGACCACTGGGATGCTCGTTGGAGCTACCTACCGTTTTCGCGTTGCGAACATTCCATATCGTCCCGGCGCTGAACTGTATCCAACGATTGAAATAATCGGCAAGGTACACACACCAACCGGTCGGGAGCATCGCTTTCCGATTCCCGTTGTACTTACCAATGAAGACATCGAACTAGCTCTAGGTGGAGCACTGGTGACGCGTGTTATCTACGTAGAAGATGGCGAGATTGCAACGCCCATGGCCGTGCCAGCTGGCGAGCAATTATTGCATGATGTTGCGCCTGAAGATAATGCACTTCAAACTGCAGACCAATACGGTAAACCGGTTGCAATTCTCCGGATCGGTTCAATTCTGCCCAGCAGTAATCTTGCCGACATGCCACGCTTCCTGATGGGGTCACCACCGTGGATTCCACTCATTACCGCTCCGGACCGTGAGCAACTGATTCGCGACGGACAGTGGCCGAACACTCCTCCGGTAGTTCCTGCCAACGAAGTGTTTTCTCAGCCACACGGTCTGTCGACGCAGCGAATTAACGATGGTTTGATTGTGGAGCAAGACGATCAGCCCTAGTCGCTTCGTTTGACGAGTCAGATCCTGCACCGACTTTGATCTATCAATTCTAGGAAACGCAGCCGTGCGAAAGTTGAACTTTATCAGCTCAGGGAGCAAAGTACTGTTTCCACGCCTGCGTGGGGTTGGCACGTTTGCTCTCACAGCGTTAACGCTTGGAGCAACCGGATGCACCGCCCTGCCCCGGCCTGGCAAGAACTCTGCTAGTGATCAAACTATCGCAGTTTCTCGTGCCAAGCTGACAGACCAAACAAGTGTGAGTGCTCCCCGCAATGCAGCCGAAGGTGCTCCGCTGGTGGTCGCCGACCATTCGCAAACTAGTGTTGTTCCTGCGAGCCACAGCACAGCAGTGATCGGTCCCCAGGGAGTATCCCCGATAGGTGATGACTCCTGTCAAACTTTCGAGGGCGACGCGATCCAGTATTGCGGAAATGGTACTTGTGTAACGGGCAGCGAATGTGGTGTTGCTATGGCTCCGCTAGCAGCTGATCCGAACGAATTCATATACGATGGCGGCGACAATTACTCGCAAGTTGCCATCAAGAAAGACTGGACCGCCGTTGGCGTAGAACCGACGGACACCCTTGCGTACTACGAAACCGCAGGAGGCAAGGTGTGCGTAAAGCCGACGAATCGCGTCCCAATTTATGCTCCGCGGTTTGGTTCGGTTCGGCAGGTTCGTGGCACAAATCTGTCCCAACTGACTCTGGGTCCGCAGGGCGTATTAGCCCCTGTCGCGCCTGGCAAAATGGAAGATGCTGAGTTGGCTGCTGGCGTTGTGCTACCAGTAGCAATCAAGGGGCAGTCGAAGGTAGACGCACTGGATGCTTTCCAGCTGAATTCAGCGGGTGTTCGGATCGATCAGATTCTGGCCCTCAAGAGTATGGAGGCGGGCCGAATTCCATATGTGCTGGTAGATCTTTTCCGCACGGGAGAATTGGTTGACGAACAGTTGCCAGGAGTGGAGCGGATGTTGGCTTCGGCTCTGACTTGGTATTCGCCAGAGTCGGTGGCAGTCGAGATCGACAGCCAAGAAACCGTTGTCATGCGTGACGCCAAGTTGCCGAGCGAGATCTTGGTTTACGAAACCGAGGACAAATGTTCACTGCGAATTTGCAAGGCGGCCAGCCATACCATTGCCCACTCTGGAGACAAGATTAGCTTCACGATTCGATTCGATAACGTTGGGCCGCATCCGATCAAGAACACTGTGATTATCGACAGCTTGAGTCCGCGTTTGGAATACATCGAAGGCAGTTCGCAGAGTAGCGTTGATACTACTTTTGAAAGTGCTCCCAATGAGGTGGGATCGAATATCCTGAAGTGGGGGATTTCGGGCGAGTTGGACGCTGGTGAAGGAGGTGTTATCAGTTTTGATTGCCTAGTTCGCTAGGTCTTGGGGTTGGGGCGTTTGACAGCAATCAGTTTGCAAAGCAAAGTATAGTGAGAACTCGCCCTGGGGGACCATGTGCCACCAGCACAGTCAACCTCAGTTTCCCACGCCCATGCATTCAACAATTCTGCGTCGCGACCATATCCACGGCGTCCTGGCCGGTGTCGCGGTAGGCGATGCTCTCGGCGGCCCGCGCGTAGGTCTTAAGGCCTCAGCTGCACGGCGGATGTACGGGCCTCCTGCGATTCGGTTCGCGTCTATGGCCGGTGGTTGCTACTCTAGCGACACGCATCTGATGCTGATGACGGCGCAGGCCCTCTTGAACTCTCGAAGCGACCTCAAGACCTTCAGGCGTGCGTTCCGCGGTCGATTGAAGTGGTACTTGCTCAGTTTTCCGTACGCGCCGCCATCGACCATAACTTCGGCAGCCAAGTGCTGGCTGGCGATTTTTGGGTTGCGGACCAGCTCGAGCGTAGACAACAACCAGGCCGGTCCGACAGCAATTTTCTCGACGTTGGCGATGAACCGAACCGGTCATCGACTGGATAAGTGGGTTAGCGACACCACTCAGATTCTAAGCTCTAACCCGGCCGTCATCGACGGATGCCGCGTTCTATGCAGCCTGACTGATTTTGCAGGCGGCGCCAAGGGCGAGGACTTTGACCCGAATGAGGTGTTGCAACTTGCGATCGACGCGAGCGAACACCAGCCTCAGACCGAGATGCTTGAAAAGTTGGTTGAACCGCTGCGGGCAGGCGAGGCTCCAGGCAAAGTTGCTGCAGAACTCGGCTGGTCCGGTGGAATCAGTAGTTCGATGACCCCGACGGTAACAATGAGTGCCTACTGTTGGCTTCGCAGCCCCAGCTCCTTCGAAGGCGCTGTCTTGCCGGCGATTGGCCTGGGCGGTGATACGACTTCGGTGGGCGCGATTACCGGAGGCTTAGTCGGCGCGTTTGCGGGCTTTGACGCGATTCCGAACGGTCTCTATCAACGACTTGGCGGAATTCCCCATGGCCCGGAGTGGATTGACGCTTTAGCTGAGCGTTTTTCCCGCTGGCCTCACGGTGAACACGATTTGCATATTGCACCAGCACAGAGCAGCGATCCACCGATGCAGCTTCTGCGCAATGTATTTACGATCGGTCGCATCGGCCTGAATCGCCTTGGACGTATCCCCCGCCGCGTCAAGCCGGGCTCTTGAGGCCCGATTGGGTTGATGTTGTCGTCGCAACTTCTATAAAGCCGCTGCAATGGAAAAGTCGTACGATATTTCTACGGTTCTAGCGGGGCAGTCGCTGGCTTTCAAGCTACTGCTAGACAAAGAGAATATTACCCAGCGGATGATGTTGGATGCATTTTCGCGTGGCGGATTCTTTGAGGTCGATGTTGTACGGCCGATGGTGAAAGCGTTGCGTCCAGGAGACCATTTCTTGGATGTGGGCGGGCATATCGGGTATATGTCAATGCTTGCCGCTAGCGTCGTTGGGCTCACCGGGCGCGTCGTCACTTGTGAGCCCGAACCAAATAACTTCTTGCATCTAGTCAGGCACGTGCAGGCGAATCCGCTCGCGACCTGGTTGCCGATGAACTTGGCTGTTAGCGACCATCGCGGGCTGCTGGATTTCTACGTCAATGCAGATAACGACGGTGGCCATGCCCTGTGGGATGTTGGGCGGCATGACTTTAATGTGAAGAGTCGCCAACAGGTTGATTTGCGTCGTGTATCGGCGGTAACCGTCGATGGTCTATGCAGTGTGCTCCAGCTGACCCCAAGAGTCATCAAGATTGACACCGAAGGCGCCGAGCTGGCCGTGTTGCGTGGTGCCGAGAAAACGCTAGAGCGCGATGACCTGTTGGTAATCGCAGAAATAAATCACTTCGGATTGAAACAGATGGGAACCGGCGAAACGGAGCTGCGTGAATTTATGCAGTCACGGGGGTTTACAACTTACGAGTTAAACCAGGAGTCACCGCCGCGCGCTCTGGCAGCAGATCAGCCGTGTGATCAAGACGTCGTTGGTAACATCATGTTTAGTCGGCTTCCGATTGGCGAGTAATCGGTTCGCAGGTGGAGCACGCGCCTTTCTGCACTTCCGGCGAGCGGCGTGCTAGACGACTAAGAACCTAACCGAAAACTTTGAATCGAACATCAGCCGCGGGGCG
>DNPC01000303.1 GCA_003501565.1 Planctomycetaceae bacterium
AACGCCCATGTCCGCACAGCCTGTAGCTGCCTCATCCGCGACGTCCAGCCAGCACAAAATTGCTGGAACCGTAAGACCGACCCCGACCAATATGCTTGGTCACGCAACCCAACGCCCTGCTTCCTCGCTGACGGCCGGCCGGATCGGCGGCGAGTCGATTGCCAACATTCCAGCTATCGCGACCACCTACCAGGCGCAGTCTAATGGTCAAGCAAACGGCCAAACGAGCGGCCAAGCGCAGGCTCAGCTGGCCGGTGCAGCTGCACAATCAACTCCGACGCAACAGCAAGTCATCGGGAATCCGTACGCAAACCAGCCTGCCGAGCTTACCAGTCAGGCGAAGCAATCAACCGCAGGCCAGTTGGTTGGTTATCAACGGTCTGCCAGTGGTGTACCTGCAGATGCGGCAAACGCTCAGGTGAGTAGCCAAGCTACTGCCAAGATGACACCAAGCCCATCTAGCAGCGATCTGTCTGAGAAGACGGTTCAGCTACCGGGCGGCAAGCCTCCTGCGTTGGAAGGCTACTGCGTCGTTCAAGCCAAACAGAGCCGTTGGGTGGCCGGTAAGCCTGAGTTTGCAGTACAGCACCGCGGACAAGTCTACTGGCTCAGTTCGCTGGCCGATCAACAGGCATTCATGGCCAATCCTGATAAGGTCGCGCCGTTGTTGGCTGGGTACGATCCTTTTATCTTCTTGACCGAAGGCCGCCTGGTTCCAGGAAGTATCCAGCACACACTGCACGAACAAAAAAGCGATCAACTGTTGCTGTTTTCTTCGGCAAGAACCAAGGAAGCTTACTCACCAGCCGCGGACCAGCAAGCGATCAACTTCCAGCGCAATACGAGCGCAATTCAATCCATACTGAGTCGTATGCAATAGTTCGCCGGGTCTTTGTATGAGTGCAAGACCCAAGCTGTTCGCAGAAAGCTGCTGATCTGGTGAAGAGAAGCTACGTCTCGGTCAAGAACACCAGTATGAATAAGATCACTACGGTGACTGTGACCAGAACCAGCAACATCTCGATGAGCATCAAAGAGAGTGTTTTTATCACGGCCCACGCCCGTGAATCTCTATAAACAATCCGCTGGGCGCGATACCAGTGTACGAACGTTAGGACCTGCGCCATTACAGCGGCATAGGGACTGATCGCTGCAGGCAATGCAAAACAGGCCGCCAGCGCGGTGAATGCGAAGCTGTGAATATGGAAAGTGAAGATCACACTATCCACGTAGTTAATTTGCTTTTGCCGGACGTGGAGTAGATAGACAAACAAAGCGACGCACGGAAGCAACAAGATGACGGATCTCGACCCGATCTGCACGATACGGGGCTGTAGCTGCCCGAGCCGTTCGTCGGAGGTGTATTTCACCAGTCGAGATGTCAAGAATCTTTGACGCGGTGACAACTGGTCTTGGGTATACTCCTCGATAATCTCGATCCGTCGTTCCTCAGACGCATCTGGCTCGGCATAGAATTGTTCAGGTAGACTGATCTGGAATCCTGGCAAGATTGTCAAATGTACCAGTCCGCGTTGCTTGTCCAGGATCTGTCCGCCGGCGGGCGTGCGCGAGTTTCTCCATTCGACGGCTATAAAGAAGCATCCGGACGCGAGCAACACCAGCATTGCTGGGCGAATGTAATAGTTGCGGCGGCCTTGGTAGTACTCTACGGTCAGCTTTCCAGGATGACGGAAGAGCGTGTACCACGTACGCCAGAACTTGTTGTCAACGTCGAAAGTAGCCGCCCAGACTTGAGCGATCAGCTCCAGTAGCGTCGTTTGCAGGGGGCCCTGTTTTTGACCGCACGCCGGGCAATACCGAGAGTCAGAATCGAGCCGCATGCCACAATTTGGACATTCGACCTGAGATTGCTTTTCCATCAACGGCGCCGACGCAAGAGAACTATTTCAGCTCTTTCAATGTCAGATTCTTAAACTGAATCGTCATCGCCGGCCCTCTGTGAAGCTGCAGAGCGATAACGCCTTTTTCAGCGAACTTCTTCTTAGAATTATCGACAACTTCGCTCATCAGTTCGCCATTGATGTAGTGGCTGAGCTTGCGGCCATTGGCGACAATTCGGTAGCTGTTCCAGTCAGACTGCTTAATTTTCTTTGCAAGCTCATCCGCTTTTCCGAACTGCTCAACTTTCGGATCTTCATCATCGGAAAGAACAACACGTTGTCCGCGAGTTGCCAGGATCCCGCGGCCTTTTTCTTCGTAGTTGATGCCTGCAAACTTCATTGACGGGTCGATGTCAGCTTGGTAGCCACCTACGATGAATTTTTCTTTGTCGAGCACTTTGCTGCGGTACTGGACGCCTGAGTTGCCGACTTTGGATGTCTTGAAATCGAGTTTCAAGACGAAATTGGCCGCCGTTCCCTTCCAGACTAGAAATGTGTTTGCCTTAATCGGATCATCATCTGTTGTGACACCCGTGATGGCGCCATCTTCGACGCTCCAGAGATTGGGATTTCCCTCCCAGCCGTCGAGTGTCTTGCCGTCAAAAATTGGCTTAAACTTCTCTTCGGCGTTCAAAGTGCTCACGCAACTTAGAGGTATCAATACGGCGAGAGTAGAGAGCATTAGACGCACTGGAGGACTCCGAAAAAATAGTAACGTTTCGCAGAAGCGAACGAGGCGGATCATCCACAAGACGACCTCCGCCTAGTCGACTAGATTGCATGTTAAGTGCTCTTAGCCCGAAATGCCACCCACGGCGTGGCGGAGATAAGCCAAATCGCTTTTCCGGTTATCATTTGAGTTTTCGTATCAGTTGGGCCAAACGGCGAAAGCGATAGGAACTTGAACGGGACACAGGAACACGCTCGGACGATGGCGCAAGGATCTCGTATCACGGATTCGCGGAAGGCGGACGCTGCCCTCCGGGAAAGGTCCAATGTGGAATCTGCGGTTGTCGGCGTGTATCGCGGGGGGGTGGCTCTAGTTGCTTGGGTATGTATTGCTCAGGTTTGTCTA
>DNPC01000522.1:0-6880 GCA_003501565.1 Planctomycetaceae bacterium
GAAAAGTTACGACCGATCCCCAGTGGTAGACTTTCAACTAAATCAGGTTTGGGCCATGCCCCAATGTAGATTGGCACTGAGGCGAAGGCAGTAAATTTATTTAAGAGTCCGTCGACCTTGTCTAGCTCTGGAAGCCGCGCGTCCTTCAATCCACCGAGCAAATAGTAATCGCTGTCTGAGCTAGCCAGACCAGCGCCAGCACGCATATGCACCTGTGCCGACACAAGATCCGATTCCGGTTGCCGAAAGCGAGTCATGGTCGGTGCACCAAGCTGCTTCCCGATCCAGCCGTATTTGTCAGCGTCGAAAGGTGCGATATAGCCTTCGACTGCCACGGTTTCATGGTCAGCTTCAGGCCCCCTAAATCTGCGGAGGCCAAACACCATGGGATCCATTTGCTGCCACTGTTCGGAGAAGAAGTTCGCCGTTTCTTCGTATTCGGAAGCTTCGGATGCAGTCACCTGTGCGATCTGCGTGTCCGCAATCGGCAAGAAGCTTCCCCGAGCACCACGAATCGAGTCAATCCACTGACCGTCACGCGTGAGAATTGGCCGCGAGCCATCGGCGCTTTCCAGGAAATCTTCCGGCAGAAAACCCTCGGCTTGCAATTGGAGGAGGGATTGGGACGGTAGCCCTTCCGCTTTAGCGGCTTGACTCGCCACTGTGGCAATCTCGATGCGACCGAGTGCTTCCAACCGCCGCGAGAGTTCGATCTGATGCTTAGGGCTGACCAATTCTTGCAAGAATCTTGGCGAGAAATAAGCAAACACAGAATAGTCCTGTGCAGCGGGCATCCACTGCCGGGTCCATTGGAACTCCGGTGTACCGGCAAGCGATTCGTCGCCGCCGGCAACCTGCAAGAAACGCGCAACAATATGCTCGCTGGTCGTAACAAGTAAAAAATTACCGTCGGCAACAAAGAATGATCGGATGCGGTTATCCGGAGTGCTCAATAGGCTAACGTCTCGACCTCCGATTTGTACTGTTTGGAGCTGAGCGTTGGGCGTTTCCGCAGCGGCGCGTTTGCGTTCTGATTGCGTGGTCGTGATTAGCAACGCGGGGTTGGTCGCGTGAAGGATCACTCCCAAGCTGGCGCCTTCCTTGACATACAAATCGGTGCCGATGAGTGCCATGTCTTGTACGAGTTGGTCACCGAACATCTTGGCGACCGTAGTCAGCTTGGTCGCCAGCATCTTTTCCATTCGCGCCGTAGCTTCGGCGTTGAAGCCACGCATCTTAATTGCCTGCGCGAGGTCCCCACCGAATCGCTCGCCCATCTCTTGAAACCAAACGTAATTGCGGAACGATCCAAATCGCAAATACAAACACTCTGGTGGAACACGCGTTGCAATCGGTTCGATTTCAGGCAACGCACCAACGGGGCGTTTGGCTTGTAGTCGTAGGTCTTCGCTCCAGGCCGGTGGTGGCGGTAACGGTTGGCTAGCAAGGTCAGCGGGCGCGTTAGGTGAAAGCAGCTTTTCCAAGATACTCTCGCGTCGAGCATCGATCCCGGCAACCAGCGACAGTGTCTTCAGAGTGATCGACTCGGACTCTTCTTTGTCTTCGCCCGCAGGGGCCAGCTCCGCAAACGGAACATTCAGCCGATGGGACAGCATTGAAAGCATGTAGCGGTGAAACAAGCTGGGGAAATCGCCACGCTGAAATTCGGACCGGGCATGAGACACGTATGCCGACCACCATCGCGCAAGTGCGTCACGGTGCGGGGCTGTTCCCAGAGGAGACTGTTGAGGATCCGTGACAGCTAAGCTCGTTTTGTAACTGACATCTCCCTCGACCTGCACATCGAGATTTTGTGAGCCCGTGAACAGCCCATGGATACGGATTGCCGTTGGCACATCCTCGACGGTCGATTCAGGCTGGACCGCATTTCGAATTCGGTCGACCAAGCCGCCGGGCCGACCGATGCCCAGTCCCAATCCTGGCCTGTTGCCCGCTTGGGCGGGGACAAGTTGCCGACTGGTGATAACTTCGTATGTCGGAAAATAGACGCGTCCGGCTGAATCGCCAACCAGGATATTGAGCCCGTTACCAGCGGCATCCGTTGCCTGACCGCCCGCGGGTAATGGGACATCCAACGAAAACACGCCAAACGGTTCCCCACTCACAGCTGCCTGTTGTGCTGCTGACTGCAGAGCTGCGGCCTGCGTGGGATTCACCACGGGGCCCAGCTGCCCGTACGCAAACGGTGTCCCAAGACAAACGAACGAAAGTAGAAACAAAAGTCGGAGCATCATTTCAATGAACAATCGAGGCCTAGAACGTTATTATCGGTGCTGCTACGAACCGAAGACGTGGAACTTGATTGTATGCCATTGCTTGAGCGTGAAGAGCCCACCGCGCAATTCGCAAGAATGAAACTCCAGCCGCCGTACAATTGCTGCTAGCACTTAAAATCGCAAAATCGTTGGCTAGCAATGCTGTTAAGAGCAATGCCTTTGAGAGTTGACAGGCATTACTTGCCAGTGTGATAACGCAGATAAAGCAAGAGAGTGCTGATCGTCTTGGCGTCTTGGATTTCGCCGTTCTCTAGTTTTGCATCCACTTCGGCGATCGAGAGTGGACAATTAGAAATCTGTTCGCCACGTTCGAGCTGGTTTGCGCCCTCGGTGAGTCCAGTTGCGACGAACGCGACCATTCGTTCATCGAGGATCCCGGGCGACATGTAGAATTCGGCCAACTGCCGAATATCGCGACATCGGTAGCCAGTTTCTTCAACAAGCTCGCGTCGAGCCGTCTCGATCTCGGGCTCAGGCGGTTCCATGGTGCCCGCGGGTAATTCGAGCAGAGTCTGCTCGACAGCCACGCGATAATTCTCAATCAAACAAATCCGACCATCATCCAGCACCGGAATGATGACGACCGCTCCTGGGTGTCGGACGATTTCACGGTCAAATTGTGTTCCGTCCGCCAATGGATAGCTTACACGCTCAACACGAAACCGCTGGGCAGTGAGCAACAGGCTTTTTTTGATGGAGCGCTCGAGAGTCAAGTCATGCCCCTATGGCTAGTTATCGTCGCGGTCGTCCAGCCTCTGACGTTTCGAGGCTCAGATGCCCAATCGCGGGAGCCCAGCGTTTCCGGACCTGCAATCCTTCGGGAGGATCACCATAACTGGAGTACCAGTCAAACTTGAGTAGCAGACAAGCCGGCGTCCAATTCGAATGGCAATCGCTGCCTTGCGGTCTAGCGCTGGTTGGTGGGAGATGCGTCGCTTAGCCAGATGGCGATGAGCGATGCGAAGTCGGGATTGGGCGTGGTTTATTCAACCAGCCATGCGTCGTGTACCGGTTTCTGCTTCGGCAATTTCTTCAACACTTGCACGATAGCGATATTGCATCAGGTAAGCATCCTCGGTCGTATCTTCGTAGTAGTCGCGAAGGACACTGATGGCGCGGAAACCAAGGTTCTTAAAGAACAGCTGTGCTTCCAGGTTCGTTTCTCGCACCTCCAGCATAATGCGGTTCCGCCGCTCTACCGAAAGCTTGCTGGAAAGCTTCTCGATCATGTCGCTTCCAACATTCTCGCGACGCGAGCTTGGGTGCACAGCGAAGTTAAGCAGATGCAGCCGGTTTTTATGAAGTTCGTAGATCATAAAACCTACAACTTCGTCCTCGCGTTCGGCGACCATGCCAATGCAATTCCGCTGTCGGAGGCATCGGATAAACTCTTCTTCAGACCAGGGGAATTCGAAACTTGATTCTTCAATCGCAAGCACCGATGGCATATCGCGACGAATCATCCAGCGAATTTGCACATCAGCTTGTGCAGCTTCCGGCGACGGCATCCTGGTTCCCTCCGAAGTTGTACGAAGCACAAACGCGTCGAGTGCCGCGTACGCTTTTTTGAAGCAGAGTCTGTTCTGCATTGTTGACCGCAGAAGGTTATCAAATCCGAAACTGCTGGCCAAGAACAATAACAGGTCCGCCGCAAAATCGACTCGCAAAAATTTCGGCGACACGCGGTGCCGCGCTATGCTAGCGTTTGTGTCGCCCGCGCAAGCGTTTGTGTCACCTCCTGCGCATCCAATTTGGAAAGGCCTGCAGTCTCGGCGTCGCCAGCGGGCGACAACCAAATGCACTTCGCGACGTTCGCTTAATCTTGAGACTCACCCAGTTGGGCGAACGCGTCAATCAGACTGCGGATCGTTTTTGTCTGCAATGTGCTTCTTGCGGCCTTCGGCATAGTCTGCGCTGGCCGGGAAATCCTGTTCAAGCCAAGCGTCGATTCCATCGGGATCGGTCGGGAGTGATTCGGCCTTGGCCACGATTCGTTTCATAGCCGCGATGCACCAGCCGCAGCCAGTACCTGCCCCCTGGCATTCCGCCAGTTGACTTGGGATCTTTACGCGATGGACGCGTGTGTAGTTGATGACTTTGCGCCAGCTCACGTGAAAACAGAGGCAGAGGTTATCATCAGCTTTCATGAGTTATGACACTCCTAGCAATCTGGCAAGCGGCATAGTAATCCGAAAGGTCCAGCCATTCCTCCTTCGTGTGTACGTTCCTTTGGCCGCAGCCCAGTGTGACGGTTGGAATGCCATGTTTGACGATCCAGTTTGCATCGACGCCTCCATTAGAGACTGTTAATTCGGGTTTTTTTCCAAGCTCCGAAACGGCTCGATGCGCTCGCTGCACGACTTCGCAGTTTTCATCCAAACGAAACGATTCATAGTCGACACGTCGCTCGACCTCAGCCTTTACCGGCACGCCGGAGTTCGTTTTGATACGCTTGGCCGCTTTTTTGAACGCCGTCTCGATGGCTTGGGCAATCTTGTTGCGAAATGGACCGTTGTGACTCCTTGCCTCGGCCGTTAGTTCAGCAAATTCAGCAACGACATTGGTTGCCACGCCACCGTGGATGCTACCGATGTTACTCGTGCCCCTATTGCGTCCCTTTGCAACGTCTCCAAGCCAGCCGGCTGCATTCAGGTCAGCAATCGCAATACCAGCGGCTTCAATGGCACTGGCACCTTCCTCGGGCGCAAGACCTGCGTGCGCAGGGATACCGGTCAGGCGGACATGCATCCTTTCGCCGCCAGTAGCCCCGATCGTGAGTTTGAACGGATTACCGCCATCAAAGTTGAATGCCATGGCTGGCCGGCCGATTTTACTGACGGTCATATTGCGACTGCCCTGCAAGCCAATTTCTTCTTGAACGAAGAAGCAGAGCGTCAATGGTGGATGGTCACCATCAGAGTTCAGTGCGTCGATTGCCGCGACGAGAACGGTCGCAACTCCCGCCCGATCATCTCCTCCCAAGCCCGTGGCGGGATTCTTCGAGATGATTTTGGAGCCTTTTTTAACCGGTTCGCATCCATCGCATATCGGCACAGTATCCAAATGGGCGGACAGCATTACTCGGGGAGCCCCCTTTCCAGCGCCACGGCCGGGGAGCTTCACAATCAGGTTGCCAACTTGTCCAGGCTTAGGCGTCTTCCTGTGAGCTGAGTCATGGGTGATCGCCTTGGGTTCTACGCCGGCTTCCAGCAAGACTTCTTTCACAACGTCAGCAATTGCGGCTTCCTGGCAACTGATGCCGGGACAATCCAAGACGCGTAAAAGTACTTCTGTGGCTGCACGCTGGTCGATTGGCATCGGTTGCTTTCCAATTCAATGAGTTTGATTCTTATGGGCAGGTGTTCGCATGCCTGCGATGGGCAAAGTTTGCGAGCACTTGGATTCCGATCGCACACGGTCGATCTAAGGGCCTAAACAGCCACCTCGCCATCTTTCACGCCAAACAAGATTCTGTAAAGTGACCAGTTCCAGAAGCGAACAGGCGGTGGGGCGTCAGTGGTGGCCGCAACTTCCAGGCAGTATGTAGCCGCAACGTCTAGGCAGGTGGCCAGCAGTCTCGTCTGTGGGCGGCACTAGACGAAGACTCTGAGCGAAAAAAACCGAACGAAGACGCCGAACGAAAACGCAGACCGTTCAACTTACAAACAATCTCAACTGACTCTAGGGGCATGGTTTTGACTGGCGAAAGAAGAAAGATCGGAATCTTGACCGGCGGCGGCGATTGCCCTGGGCTGAATGCCGTGATCCGGGCGGCCACAAAGTCTGCCGTATTTCTTGGCTATGAAGTGCTTGGTTTCCTGCGTGGTTTTGAGGGTTTGGTAGATCCTGTATCCACAATTGAATTGTCTATCGAGAACACTGCCAATATCCTTGACCAAGGCGGCACAATTCTTGGGTCGACGAACAAGGGCCGGTTTTCAGCCAAGGTTGGCAAGGACCAGTCGCGGGACGTACCAAGTGACTTAAAAGATGCCGTCAATTCCACGGTCGCCAAATATGAATTAGATGGATTAATTTGTATAGGTGGCGACGGAAGTCTGTCGATCGCCCAGCAGCTATTTGAAGCCGGTGCGCCCGTGGTTGGAGTGCCGAAAACGATCGACAACGACCTGAAATCGACAGCCTTCACATTTGGGTTCGATAGTGCCATAGCGTGTGCGGCAAACGCCTTGGATAGATTGCATACGACAGCCGAGAGCCACGAACGCGTGATGGTGCTGGAAGTTATGGGGCGCCATACCGGCTGGATAGCACTCCACGCCGGCATCGCGGGCGGCGGTGACGTGATACTTATTCCAGAGATCGACTGGAACTTTGAAAACGTCTGCGCGAAAATTCTTCAACGTCAACAAATGGGGAAGCGATTTACGTTGGTCGTCGTGGCGGAAGGCGCTCATTTGCCGGGTGGTGATCAAGTTGCTCTAGATGCTTCTTCAGCGAACCAGCAAGTGCGTCTGGGAGGCATCGGGCAAATGGTGGCAGATGAAATTGCAAAACGGCTGGACGTCGAAACCCGGTGCGTCGTACTTGGGCATTTACAGCGTGGCGGATCGCCCACCTAC
>DNPC01000522.1:6952-8176 GCA_003501565.1 Planctomycetaceae bacterium
CTACTTTGACCGTTGCCTGGCCACTCAGTACGGAGCGCATGCGATTCGCTTGGTCGAGGAGCGTCGGTTTGGCCAGATGGTCTGCTACGATCCGCCCAAGATCTCGAGCGTGCCCTTAACCGAAGCGGTTAGCTCTATTTCGCTGGTGGATCCGCAGGGATCAGCCGTTCAAGCTGCTCGGGCGATGGCCGTTAGCTTCGGGGATCGACCGAACTTCCAGAATCCTTTCCCTGCCTCCAAGGTGAACGCCAAGACGCTAATCGAGCAATTTGACATTCCTCTTGCCTCGCTGAATGAATTGATGGAATAGTCGTCAAAGCAAGCAACCTGCCGGCAAATGATGGCATTTGGCACGTGCCGCCATCGGAAGCGGTGTCGAGATATTGGGCAGTACCTGCTCTGTTGCTAGGCAATGTCGATTGGGGGTAGCCGCAATTTGCCGAAGGCTTGGCCCCGTCGTTTTCCCGAAACTGGTAACCACCGGATTCCTACCGACCCCCGAGATCGGCCTTGCGCGCAGTTTTCTTCCCATGTTGGGTTTATTGTATTATTAAAGGAGGTTGGTCCACCCTTTGCAGTGTCTGGACTCTGTGCCCGGATGGAAGAGTCAGGTTAGGAAAGATGGCACGACGTCTTTTTCCTTCACCTGGTTCAGTCGGGCTTTTGGAGCTACTTACACAAAGGATCTGACCGTGAATACCTTCCGTACGGCTTTCGGCAATCAGCAATTAGCGCTGACTGTCGCCCACCTAGAGGCGTGCGTAATCTCTGTTGGGGAGCGACTGCGCGACTACACGCTCGCACCTTCAACATTGTTGGCCTGCAAAGTGATCATTGGGCTTGTCTCGGCCTATGACATTCACCAAACAATAAAATACGTCGAATATTTGCCCCAGTTGGAGCTTAACCCAATTGGTCGTTGGCTGATGAGTCTGGATACGGGGCCTGAATGTGATCTTCAGCAGGCAGCGTTATTTATCACTGCCAAATTCGCAGGCAATTTTGCCTGTGTAGTCATTATCGAGTTGCTGTCGCATTGGCGACGCAGTCTTGCATCCTTAGTCGCTCTCTCGGTAGCGGTCCTTCAGCTTTGTTTGCTGTACGTCTTGGTGTTTGCTGGAAAGTAAACGAACTGTCGCTCACCAGGCCAGGCTTTATCGGCTCCCGATTCGGGAGGAAGCTACTCACTGATACAGAGCTGATTGAACGTAGTTGCGGGCCGAA
>DNPC01000525.1:0-4004 GCA_003501565.1 Planctomycetaceae bacterium
ATTTACGTCCGAGATTCGCTCCGTGACAACTTCCATTGAACTATTCTGCCGGGCTGCCAGACGCTCAATTTGCTCGCGGACTAGACGGTTGACTTGGTCTGCGTCAATCGTCGGCTCATCGTCAACTTGCTCTGCCGCTTGCTGGACCTTGGCACTCTGAAGTTTGGCGGCTTCTTCGAGCTCAATACGTTTGCGTTTCTCGCGTCGAACTTCCGCTTGAAGTCGCTCAATGGGCTCAATCGCATCACGCAGCTGGTTTTCAAGCGGCACGATTGCATCGCGAATGATCCGTGCAACCCAACGGGGCGTTGCAGTGTCTGCATTTACGTCCAGGCGCTCCGGCTCCTCAGCTGCCGACACAACCGATGGACTGACCGCTGGCGATGCACCGGCTTGCGATGCCACAAGACCTGGCGGTACCGAAGACTTCGAATTCTGATTGTTTCCGGCCTCCAGCGGCCGCGAAACTGCAAACTTCATCCGATCATTGCGACTAGGCGGAAACGCAGTTTCGTTGGTAGCTGAATCCCGCGTTAACTCAAAGGTATGCCCAGCAATTTCAAAAACGTTTTTCGAATCGGCTAGCAGCAGTTCATTGAGCTGCACACCATCGCGACATAGCTTTGGAGCGAGTGCGCGCAGGAACGCCTGACGAGCTCCCAAGACAATAAGAACATGATACGGCGCAATCCCCGGCAAGTCGCACTGGATCGCGCATTCGGGCGACGAACCCAGCGTGCACTTGGACTGCTTGATTAACCAATGCTTTACGATAAGCCCGTTCTTGCCTCGCAGGACCAACCGCGCCGTGGGGCTATTGGTGCGAGTTGATATCGCCATGGGGAAACTAGTATTGGCGGTAGCATTCGACTTCATGTCGATCGGACTCCATAGTACGCTTTTCGCGAGTCCGTCTGGCAGGGTGCCTGCTTGGGTGTCGGCTCTAGTTGGTGGGGCGATCCCCCCACGAAAGCCATTGGTTGGGGCGCAGCATGGTCGCTTGCCTTTTCAGACGGTCCTTGGCTGTATCGGCAACGGCTTGCCGCGACTAGCGAACAACTGGGAAGGTCTGCTAGCAGCGGCACCACCTTAGTACGGAAGTGTGCGTTGCGCAAAACTGGTATGCCTACCGCAAATAATTTTCGATGAGTTCCCCAGTTCGCCTCAAGTTGTAAAACTGCTTCGCAGCCAGACGAAGGCTGATCACGCCTGGGGATTCGCATCCGTCGAGCGATCCTCGGCTGATTGACCGACCTTTGCCGTAGAATGGACACAAGGCCGCTCGTGACGGCAGGCATAGCACCAGATGGAAGTCGCCATCTCACAGTCCCGAACTCTTGCACTCCAATAACCGCATGGCCCTAAAACAGCTCTCGATTCGCGATTTTGATTTGCCACTTGCACCGGAGGTTCAAGAGTGGCTCCGGTTTGGAAAGCAGCGTATCCAAACCTATTGGGATAGCTTCGCCGAGCGTCCACTTCCACAGTACGTCGAATGTGATTTTGAATTGGTTGCGGCAACGCTCAGTCTTTGCCACCAGCGTGGTTTCATCGACGGCAGTCTGTTTGTTGAATGGGGCGCAGGGTTTGGAATCGTTACAGGGATCGCAGCAGCCAATGGATTTGAAGCGGTCGGCATTGAAGCGGAGGAGTTCCTGTGTGAGGAAGCCACGAAGTTGTTTGCTGGTCAGCCGTGGTCAGCAGAAATCTGGCACGGAAACTTTTTGCCTCGCGGAGCGCGTGAATTAGCGATAGACGAAGACCCAGTCGTCTCGCTCAGCCACGCAATCCCTCCCGCTTACGAAGAACACGATCTTGAGCTCGAGGATTTCGCCTGTGTATTTGCTTACCCGTGGCCAGGAGAAGAGCATTTCTTACGGCTGGTCTTCGATCGTTTCGCACGCTCCGGTGCACTTATGATCATGTACCGGGGTCCGAACCAAATCGAAGTCATGCGTCGACGATAGCCCTACAAGAATTCTACTAGCGCAAACGCGAATCCCAGCACGTAGCCGGAATCGCAAGATTTCGGGGCCCAGCTCAGTTCGCAGCTAATCCACTTGCAGCGATTCGTGTTGCAACATGTTGCGTTTAGAGCAATAAGTTGCAACTCCCCTGTTTTCGGGTGACTCACAGACCTCCATCGCCCGAATTGTTGCCAATCCGGCTACGGTCCCGTAGTCGGAATCGCAAGATTTCGGGGCCCAGCTCAGTTCGCAGCTTCTCGAAATCCCTCGTGGAGTGCTGCCACTTGCAGCGTTAGGGTCGCCACTTGGAGCAATAGGGGCACCGTTTGCAGATCGCATGTAGACTGCGATCACAAACCTGAAACTAGTAGCTGCGGGACTAGCTTGACAAATCTTGACGTGCCAAGCCGCGCACCGCTACTCACCTCAGGGCCGTTACCAAGAACGTTACTCGCTGACGTTACCGCCCGCCGGCGTCAAATTCTTGACCGGCAATGATTCACCAGCCCGCATGAGGAATTGAACCGTTGTAGATCCTCGCCAGCCTCGTGGCAGTATATCGTTTTCGACATATTGCTTCAAAAGCAGCATTCGCAGCTCGCTAGGCGTCAGGCCCTCGACCTTGAGCTCCTTCAGCATTGGCACCACCAGATTCCCCTCGTCGTCGACTTGAAAGATCTCACCGCGGACCGGTGGCCGCAATCCTGCCTGATAGGTGGGAACGACTGCTATCGAGTTGGGCATCTCAAGAGGAATGACGGCTCGCACGGATATGGCCAATACATCTCCAGGTTGAATAGGCCCCTTGGGCATCTGCTGCATGGCCAATGGTGACTTTTCGTTTGATGTACCAATGGCGACGGATGAGTCGGTGGAGCCTCCAGCTATTTTTTGAACTCTCGCTACCTCCGTCTCTCCCCGACGGATCGAAAATGCGGACTCGCTAAGGATGACTCGGTCGCTTTCGGTCGCAAGAGAAATCTCGTACTTCCCATCGCGGAGCCGAGTGGTCGTTACGCCGGGTTGAATGTTAAGCTGCTTGGTTCGGTTGGCCTCATCAACCAGGCGAATTGTCACCGGTGCTTCCGAGTCGATGATAAGCTTGCCTTTGGTCAATTCGAGCGTGAGGATCGCACCACCAATGAAGAGTAAAGCTGCGAGGCCGCCCGCGATCCACCTGTTGATCGGGCTTCTCAGTCGTGAACTACTATTCGCTTGAGTAGGTGTAATTTTCGCATGTTCGTCTTGCCGCTCTTGGCCCCTCGCGATTCGGTGGGCGGACTCTACGCTGAGCTTGCGGAGGTCGGAGCCCGAGGTGAATTCTTCGAGTTCTTCCGCGAGCTTAATCGCACTTGGCGGTCGCTGTGTCGGATCAGTGGCCAAGGCACTCTCAATTAACTTGACCAACGACGATGGCAATCCGGGCCGGAGTTCGTCCAATACCCGCAACTCATGGCGCGCCAGCACTTGTAGCTTTTCAATCGGTGACATCCGAGCTTGGCAGGCCAGCGGCGGGACTTTGCCCAGAAGAGTAAACAGTGTTGCAGCCAATGAATAGACGTCAGCACGCACGTCGATGATGCTACCCGGTGACGCTTGTTCGGGCGCCATGTAGTCAAGCGTTCCCATCAATTGACCGACCGTCGTCAACCCGGTCGTCGCATCGTCAGCTTGAAACAGGTGAGCTAAACCGAAGTCGAGTATTTTGACTTCCCCGGCCAAATCCAACATAAGATTTGACGGCTTTATGTCGCGATGGACGATTCCCTGCTCGTGGGCGTGGGCAATCCCCAAAGCGGCTTGGCGGACGATTTCACACGCATCGGCTACGTTTATCAGTTCGCTGCTCCTGGAGATACGGCTCAGGTCAGCTCCTTCGACAACTTCCATCACTAGGAAGTGGACACCATCTAACTCACCAGCGTCCGTTGCCTTCACGATTGCAGGATGATTAAGCTTGCCTGCCGCACGCATTTCGCGGCGGAATCGAGCCACGAACTCTTCATTCTTCGCTGACAGCGAAGGCAGCAACTTGAT
>DNPC01000525.1:4074-5493 GCA_003501565.1 Planctomycetaceae bacterium
TGCCACTCTTTTGTCCAGTTCGCGATGGCGTGCAAGATAGACAGTCCCCATTCCACCGCGACCGAGCATCTCGAGCAAATCGTAGGATCCTACGCTCCCCGTTATCGCTGTTGACGACGCGCCCGGATTGGCGACCACTTCATCCAGCCTTTCCCACAGAGCGTAGGCGGCGGCAAAAGCGTTCTCCGTGCCGGAGGTAGACGCATCATCCGAATGACTCGATTTGGGATCCGTAGGCGAGCCATTGGCTGTTCCGGCCGCGCCGCTGCAGGTCGGAACTGCTGACATCGCCAGAGCCGCCCCACGCGCCTTGAGGATTGCCGCCAATGAATCTGGCTCATTCTCCAAAGACGCTTCCAACGACGAAGCGGCCGCGTCACACTCGCTACAGTGGACGAGATGCTGGCCAAGCTTTTCCGACTCAACTTCAGATAGCTGGCCATTCAAAAAGCGGTTGAGCGTCTCCTTGGTCGGACATTTATCGACTACCATGTGACTCTCCTGAAACGGTCGACGAGAGCTCCAGCGCTTCGCACCATGCGAATGGATCGCTCAGAGATTCTCCCATGTTTTTCTGATAGTTTCAGGTTCGTTTGGTGCGTGACAGCGTTTTTCGATAATGCAAAGGGTAGAACCTTGACCATGACGAACGAGGGCTCTACCAACGTAAGCCTGATCGAGCGTGTTCGCGTTCATGACTCGCAGGCATGGACCCAGCTTGTCGACCTCTACGGGCCCCTTATCGCTTATTGGTGCCGAAGAAGCGGTGTGCCCGAGCGATCAATGGGCGACTGCGTCCAAAATGTCTTTGTGGCGGTGTTGAGGTCTCTCGTCAACTTCCGGTTTGACGCCGGCCGGAAGAGTTTTCGTGCTTGGCTGTGGGGAATTACGCGGCACAAGTGCATCGATATGTTGCGTAGCGACGGGCTACACCCATCCGCCGTTGGCGGAAGCACTGCGCTCAAGCAGATCGAACAATGGACAGACAATGAATGGTCAGAGTTTACCGAACCGCTCGAGATCTCTCGCTTGGTCGAGCGGGCGCTTGAACAAGTAAAGACCGAGTTCGAAGAAAAAACATGGCGAGCGTTTTGGCGCACCACTGTCGATGGTATCGCTACACCATTGGTGGCCAAAGAACTGGATATTACCAGCGCTGCCGTCCGGCAATACCGCTCTCGCGTACTCCGCCGCCTCCGCAATCAACTCGGTGAATTCGAGTAGAGGGTAGCCGAAGTCGATTAATGCGAGCGCCCAGATTTTTAACTCGAGCAACTGTGCTCGCGCGCAGTGTTCGTGCGTCAACCCTAACGCGCGGAGCGGTGTTACGGCGGAAGCGTTTCGACAAAGTACCCCCAATTACTTTTGGTAAACGCCCGCAACCCAGTTTCTAAGATGCCGTAACGGCGCACAGCTTGT
>DNPC01000525.1:5583-6554 GCA_003501565.1 Planctomycetaceae bacterium
CGCACAGCTTGTTACGGCCTACAGACCACTACGGACCACAATCGACCACTAGCCACCCGCTAGTCTTCCTTGCTTTCCTGGGCGGCTTCTTCTTCCACAGCTTTTTCTTCTGCCCGGCGGGCGTCGGCGGCTACTTCCGAAAGTCCGCCCGTGATCTGTTCGTCGGCCAAGTGTGATTCCAAATCGCGGAGCATCTTGCCAAGCGGCTCACGCTCAAACTTGAAATCATCGAACGTAAACGTTTTTCCTTCACCTGCATCGGTATACGCCGCTACAGCGATGCCTTTGCGTTCCCAACGCCGTTTGTTTAGGTTCGTCACGTCCGCAAATTTGAACGCCTGCCCCCAACTGGTCGCGATTCCGTCCCCGGTGCGTTCGACCCACGAACCTCGCGAACGCACCAAGAAGTAGAGTGCAGGAATTCCCAACAGAAGCGTTAATGCAGACCAAAAATACTGCTCGCGGATATCGCCCTCGATTTCCTCAGGCGATTTTTCGGGACGGCGTTTGCTCCACCCGTTCTCCTCAGCGATCTCCGTCCAGCGATCCTCCAACTGCCGGCCGGGCAAATCACCTAGCTGTGCGAACGCTTCAGAGCGTTCAAGCTTCGCGGGATAGCCAATGAATCCGTCGTATGCAAACCACGCGCTCATTCCAAGACAGACGGCGGCCAAAATCATGTAGCGCCGCAGGTAGCTTGATTGAAAACTCGCGCGAAGCCCAACCTCAGCATTTGGGGCATCGTTGGCTGCAGTGGCTTCGTTGTCCACGGGTAGGATTCCTGAAAGTGCGACGTATCGACGGATTCAATGCAATCTGTTTTCTGCACGCCGAGCCAACCGAGTTCGGCCTTCGCTCCGGTGAGCGTGTCTACCATCGGGCCAAGCGGGTGCATCGTTACATGTATGCATCATGTTAGCCACCAGGATCTGTGAGCCAAGGCACGAAAAAAGGCCCAGCAGCATTTCGCT
>DNPC01000526.1 GCA_003501565.1 Planctomycetaceae bacterium
CTGGGAGGGTCGAGTTTTCGAGCCCCAGCGAGTAAATCCGGGGAGGGTCGGAACCCGCAAGCTGTTCGGACTCCACAATAGAATACAAACGCTTGCTTCCTGTACAGGTGCGGCTAGCATGCGGACTGTCGTCAATTGGCCAACACACGCACATGTTCGATTGATGGCCATCGTTTTTCTGACCATGCTCTGCGTAACCAACATCGGCTGTGGAAACAAAGAACAGCCTGGCGCTGCGGTTGGTACAGCATCTAGCGAAACTGAAGACACGTCATCGAAGCCCAATTCACCGAGCAGTTCAGCAGATTCGACGCCCTCCGAACCAAGCGTTCCGACCGAGGTTATTTTGGATGCAGACAAGCTGATGGATCAGCGGCTAGCACCAGAACAACTAGCTGAAGGCTGGGTGCGGCTGTTTGACGGGCAATCTTTGTTTGGTTGGTTCTCTGCCGGCAAAGCGAACTGGCACGTGGCCGATGGCGAAATCCGAGTATCCGATGGAGAAGTGAGTTTCTTGTGCACCAGCTTTCAGATTTCAGACTTCGAACTGCTCGTTGACTTTAAGTGCCCCACCGAAACGAATAGCGGTGTTTTTCTGCGGACATCCCCGCAACCCGAAGACGTCGCAAGTAGTTGTCTGGAGCTCAATATTGCTCCGCCGGACAATCCCTTCCCAACGGGCAGCTTCGTACAACGGCAGAAACTCGAACCCTCCGACCTTGGTGAAATTGACGCAGACCAGTGGCATACCTACCACGTCCGCGTCGAAGGCAGTACGGCCAGCGTCAAACTCGACGGTCGCCAAATCATGCAATTGTCAGATTTTTCGGCCGAAGAACGCGGCCACGTGAGCCTCCAACACAATTCGGGCAAGATCGCGTTTCGCAACATCCTAATGCGTCCGATCTACCCCAAGCCGCTAGATACCGGTCCTAGCTGGGAAACGGATTGGGAGAAGTCTGTCAAAGAAGGCGCTTCAATGGATGTCCAAACCAGCGAGAACGGCCTCACGCTCAAAGGTGGCTTGGGACAGCTGCAGAGCAAAGCGGACTTCGACGACTTTTGGCTAACGGCCCGCTATAGCTTGGCCAATCGCGATGTAAATTCCGGCATCTTCTTCCGATGCGTGCGAGACGCAATGCTGGACGGCTACGAATGCCAAGTCAATCACTCGATTAAGAATGACGACCCGGTTCAACCCGGCGACGCGGGAGCAGGAGCTATCTTTCGCAGGCAAAATGCTCGAGCCGTCATCGGCGACGGGACGAACTCAACAACCATTAGCGTTCTAGCCAGTGGCAATCAGATATGCACGTGGGTCGACGGCATTCAGGTTGTCGATTTTGTCGACGCCCGAAAGCCTGATGAGAATCCACGTCGCGGTCGACGTGACGAAGCTGGGCCGATATCCCTACAGGCTCACGACCCTGGAACAGAAGTCACTTTTCATCAAATTGACGTAAGCTCCCTCGCCAGCGATTTAGACTGAACCTGCGCGACTATTGAGCAAAGACTTGGTCATCGATGAATCGCTCGAGGAGTGTTCGCTGATCTCCGTAGACGATGACGTGATCACCAGGTAGCAGGGCGTAGTTTTGCCCCATGTTCTTCGATCGACCGTGCTTATCGGTTGTAGTCGTCAGACGCAGCGGTGCACCTGAACCGTTGGGACGCATGATCGATATCGAAAGATTGCCGAGCTGCTTGTTCAACTCGGTCTGCTTGACCAGGTCATCCACAAAAACCCCGCGATCCACCGGCAGTGGTAGCTTCTCAATGTGTTGGCTCTCGCCGCTGCGGATCTCCAGGACGATCCGAGGGCCCTCGCTTGGGTCCATTGCAACCGGCGCTGGCATGCCGCCTGGCGGTATCGAATAACCTTGAGCGGCCAGCAGGCTAGTATCGATTTTCGGGCTGCGTTTTTGCCCCATCAGCGCACTGAGCGTGATGCAGCCGGATTGCGTACACAGCCCCACGGCCAACAGACAGAGTGCAATTCGCTGTACTAGTCCTCGCGTTACCGCGATTCTCTGCACGGCAATTTTGAGTAGCATGCTGCCATCCTTTGCAGACTTTTCGAATGAGCCCACTGCGCTTCCTGCACAGCCCCTGACTCAATAGGTTCACACGTCTGCATATCGGCATTGAAACTTGAAGAGTTTAGTCCCACGCGAAAAACCCAGCCCATTTTACGCGTTTTAATGCAGTCGCAATGCTAGCGTTGTCAGCCGTATGGTTTGCTGCAGCGATTGCCTGTGCTTCGGCCCAACGGACCACTCAGTTGCCTAGCCCAGCCCGCTGGGCTGGGAAACTATCCTATGTGATTTACATACCGATTTGCGCGTGCTTTCCGTTCAATCCATCATCGCCAGTCAGCTAACATCAGCGCTTCCACTAAAATCAACGCCCAGCCACTGTCTCTTTCGCCACTGTCTCTTTCGCCACTGCCTTTTTCGGCCCAACGGGCCACTCAGTTGTCTAGCCCAGCCCGCAGGGCTGGGAAACTATCCGCATCAATTCGTTAGGGCCAACGGCCCGACCATTTGCCGAAACAACTGAATCAACCGAACATGAAGATGGACCCATCGTTAGTCCCAAACGTAACGTTCATCAATCGTCAAATTGTGCCGACTGCAGATTGCTCGAAACTCCTCTTGAAAAGTCAGCTTCTTGTGGTGCTCCGCTTGCCGACGAATGTAATCGTCGACTTCTTCGCATCGCGAATGGCTTACAGAAAACGCACCATAGCCAGATTGCCAAGCGAACAATCCACTGCCGCCCTTCGCCTTCTTCGCCCACTTCGAAGTTTCGACTTTGATCGCTTCTACGAATTTTGCGATCGTTGTGGTCCTCGATAAGCCTGCCAAGAGATGCACATGATCGATATGCCCTCCGACAGAAGCACATGTGCAGCCGAGTTCTTTGATTTGGTGAGCCAACATCTGAAACATCTCAACTCGAAACTCGTCATTCTGCAGATATAGCCGCCGATCCTTGGTTGAGAAGACAAAATGTAGCCAGACCTGAGCGAGTGATTGGGGCATAAGTTCTCCGCCATGTAACAAACTGCCGGGCCTTTGGCCCTAAGACTTGATGAAATAAAGATTCCCAGCCCTGCGGACTGGGCTAGGCAACTGGGTGGCCCTTTGGGCCGTAGAAACTTAACGGCCGGTCATGCCCCAACGATTCCGCAGAAGTGCGACGATGACTGCAAACATCATGGCGATGCTTCCCAGTGTTACGGCAAAATAGCCAATGACCTGCCGCCAATCCCCGGTCGTCTCAAGTAAATCGGTGATGTTGGGATCTAAGGGGACCCAGAATGTCGCCACTAGTGGGCTGGCCAAACCGATTTGCTTTACAAGAGAAACACTTTCACTCAAGTGCGGTACGTTGGTCACGACGTACCAGGCCGCTACGGGCATAAAGTAAAGCAAAATCAGGATGCTGTAGCTGGTCAGCATGGCGACTGACGTCTTTTTGCACAACGTTGAACACAGCAGAGCACTGACTGAATTGAAGACGGCAGCCACGAACACGATCAGGAAATAACACGCTACCGCCAGCATGTTGGAATAAAAATCCTGCATCATTAGCACCAGCGCTAAGATGACAGGCCACATCAAAAACATGGTCAACACGTATGACACGCGAAAGCCCGCCAAGAGCTTGCCGACCAAGATTTGCCAAGGCCGCAAGGTCGTCGTCAACAGCAACTCCAGCGTCTGCCGCTCACGCTCGCTCGTAAGTGCACCCGCCGAAAAAACGGGTGCGACCAAGATGTTGAACATCAATACATAACAGATGTACCAGGGACTGTTAACCGAACGAAGAAATAGACAATATGCCATCAGCGGAATCGCCAGCAGCATGCTAATCTGGATCACTAGCCGGAGCATCAGCGTACCCTGACTGAATAGCTCGGCATGAATTTCTTTGTCATAAATCGGATTGGAGCCATCGCGCATCAGCGCAACACGTCGAGGTGGAGCAAATAGCTTGTCGGGAAACTGATCCCGTTGGATGATCATGCCCACCGCCTTCTTGCTCTCTTCTTCCAAGTCGACAACCTCCTTGCCCTCACTGCCGACATCCGGTGGATAGAGTAGCCGGCGCGCCGTCCAGGCGCATAACGCCCAGCTGAAGAACAGATACACCGGTGGAAGCACGAAAGTTGCGATGTTCAAACGGACCGTGCCATAGCTGGACAACGATCGCCAAAAGAGCGCACCGATGATTACAATCGGCAGAATCAACAGATAGGAAACGACCAAGGAAGAAGAGGTGCGCCGAAAGCCGCAACTACACGCCAGACCGATAGCCCCGAAAAGCACAACCGACATCAATAACCACAGGTAGGCTGCCAAAACCTCATAAATACTCACACCGCCTAGGGGTAAGGCGAGCGTAATAATGGGAAGAGAAGCCAGAATCAAAACGAACAGATGCGTCAGCGACGCGACCATCTTCCCCAGCACAATCGCCCACGGCCGAAGTGGGCTGGCCAGTAGCATCTCGTACGTTTTGCGTTCCTTCTCACCGGAGATGGCACCTGCTGCAAAGGTCGGTGCCATCAATGATGCCAGCACATACTGCCCTAGGAAGAAGAAGTCGACCAGCTGAGCAGCTGTGTTATCGTTCGTCAGGTCAATCCGCTGACCAGAGGGATAAGCAGCCAACAAAACAGTACTGAGCAGGATCTGATACACCAGCATCAGCACGAAAGCCCGGTTCGCGCGGAGATTTGTTAGCAGCTCTCGCTGGAGTACCGGATTCTCGAGTACGTACATAGTAGGCGCTAAACGGTGGGTGAAACGGTCGGCTTAAATGGACACTTCTCACCATTGTAACACCCCGCGAGGGGTGTGTTTCCACCGCTGGCTCCACACCACCGAGTTCGTACTGGCGTCGCGTTCGAAATGACACTCGTTCGAAATGAAACAGCGTTCGAGCTGACACCGTGTTCTTACCGACAATCCGTTCCGTACTACGGTACTTGTAAGCAGTAGCCACTGCCGCGCACGGTGCGGATCAGGCGAGGGGAGTCTGGCTCCTCCACTTTCTGCCGCAGTCGGTTGATATGCACTTCGATGACGTTCGTTCCACCTGCCGTCTGTCCAGTATTCCAAAGGTGCTCGACCAACGTTTGCCGCGTAACGGTGCTCCCCTGATTGCGTGCCAACAGCTCCAAGAGACGATACTCCGTGGGCGTGAGCGTTATCGACTGACCGTCTCGGCTGACGCGGTGTTTCGACAAATCGATCGACAGTGGGCCTGCGTCAAGAGTCGTTACCGAATCCAGTGACCTACGAAACGGCAAGCATTCCAACCTGCCGAGCAATTCTCCAGCGTTTAGGGGGATAGAAACGAAATCATCCACTCCAAGTGCTAGCGCCTGGATGATCTGAGCCCGCATCGCGAGCGGTGTGAGCACCACCACGTTGCGAGAATGCTTGAGAATCGACGAGAGGGGATCCCAGGCTCCGGACGCGCAAAAATCAATGGACGTCAGAGCAATATCAATGTCCGCGTCCTCTGGAAGGCGAAAGTTGCGCATTTCCCCGACCGCGCACTCGATTCCGGCCCCCCCCAGAATCTCACGAGTTGGGTGAATCTGCGGGCCTAGCCCCAATAGGGTCACATGCCGCTGAGTAAGATCGTGTTGCATATTCTCGGCTGCGCGGGAGCGGGATAGAACTCAATTTTGAGTACAACCCGTTACTTGCTCTCGAGTGTCGCGCGAGGATGTCAATTTCCGAGATTCCGGCAGCGATTCCTACTCCCCACTATCACGGACTGCGCGAAAACGCTTTCGCAAACTCGCGAGCCGGGGGGCTAGATCGCCCTCCCACCCGCGTGGCGACGGAACGTAGAACTCGCGGTCAACACCCAGATAGTCTTGATCGGCCACTCCGTCGGGTTCGTTGTGCGAGTATTGATAGCCCTCGCCATTGCCCAAGTCCTTTGCTCCCGCGTAATGAGCATCACGCAAATGCCTCGGGACCGGCACCAACTCACCTTCAGCCACGTCCTTCATGGCTGCTCCAATTGCCGAAGTCGCCGAGTTGCTCTTTTCGGCGCACGCCAAGTAAATCACCGCTTGCGATAGCGTGAGTTGGCATTCGGGCAAACCAACGAACTCGCACGCCTGCATGGCGGCAGTTGCCACCAGAAGTGCTTGTGGGTCTGCGTTACCAACATCTTCACTCGCCAGGATAACCAACCGCCGACAGATAAAACGAACATCCTCGCCCGCGTGCAACATCCGCGCAAGCCAGTAGAGGGCGGCATCTGGATCGCTTCCACGAATGCTTTTGATAAGCGCACTAGACACATCGTAGTGTTCGTCACCACTCCGATCATACTGAATCGTTTTCTGTTGCATCGACTCCCGCAGGAGCTCTTCGGTTACCTTTACCGGCTGCTGTGTTTTGCTGCTAAGGACAGCAACCTCCAATACCCCCAAGGCCTTGCGAGCATCGCCTTCACAAGCCGTCGCCAGGTATTCCAGCGCACCTTGACTGGTTTCGGTTGCTATATCCCCCAGGCCGATCTCAGAATCTGCCAACGCGCGATTCAACAACGAAAGAATGTCGTCTTGCGTGAGCGGATGAAATTGAAACACTTGGCTACGGCTGAGCAAAGCGCCGTTGATCGCAAAATAGGGATTGCTGGTTGTCGCGCCGACTAGCGTTACGATGCCTTCTTCGACATCTGGCAAGAGCGCGTCCTGCTGCGACCGATTGAAGCGGTGGATTTCATCGATGAACAGGACCGGCCGCTTTGCCCCACTCAAGACCAAATCGCGACAGCGTTTCAGCACCTCGCGGAGGTCCTTGACACCGCTTGTGACGGCACTGAGCTGCTCAAATCGTCCACCGGTCTCGCTCGCGAGCAAGTTTGCAAGCGTCGTTTTTCCGGTTCCGGGTGGACCGTAGAACAGTATTGAACTCAGCCGCCTCGCGTCCAACAGCCGCCGCAACAATTTGCCTTCGCCCAAAAAGTGCTGCTGCCCGACGAATTGGTCAAGCGTTTGCGGTCGCATTCGCGCCGCAAGCGGTTGTTGGCTGCGAAGATTCTCCTGCTCTTCGTTCGCAAATAGGTCCACGTCGTTTCCTCAAGCGTACGTTGGTTTGTGTTCAGTAGGCCGTAACAAGCTGTGCGCCGTTACGGCAGCACCTTGGTTTGACAGTAGGACAATGCCGTTCGCCCTAACAGCGCTCCGCTCGCTACCGCCTACCTTCGTCACCTACTTACCGGCCGCCTTCAATTTGGCGGCTGCCCAGGGCCGGAGCCGCTCGCGGAAAATTTTCGAATTGTGGCGAATGTCGGTTGGCAGTTTGTCTCCATAAATGAAGATATCCTCAATGGACTGCGTCGTGGGGTTTGACTGCCCGAGCTCTTTCAATTGTGCAAGCAGTTGCGTCTCGGCGGCTGCATCTGCAGGACGTTGCTCGGGCCACGGCTCCACAATAACCACAGGCGCTTGGACTGCGGGCCCCCGCTGATCAAGCTCACCGACGCCCACGAGCGCAGAACGATGTATTGCCTCGTGCGTATTGAAAATCGCTTCGCAGGGCTCGGTAAACAAAGTGCCATTGTTGGTTTGCACGCGATGGCTTTTCCGCCCACAACACCAGAACCGGTCTTGGTCATCCAAGTATCCAACGTCTCCCATCCGATGCCAAACTTCGTCACCATCGGCGACCTTGTGCAACGCATTTTGATCAGTGCGAGTCACATACTGACGGGTCACCACGCGCCCCTTGACCATTAACTCCCCGATTTCACCCGTCGGAAGTTCAGTGACCTCGGAAATATCATTCAATGGGCCATCATTAATGGCTATGACTTTCCACTCGATGCCGGAAAAACGACCACCCACACAAGTCCCCTGCCCTGCATCGCACTTGGCGGCCGTCTCATCCAGCACGTCACGCAGCTCGATCGAAGCGACTGGCAGCGCCTCGGTTGCTCCGTATGGCGTGTACATTTTCCCCTGCCCCTCGGTCAGCTGATCCATCCATTCCAGCACACGTGGTGACACCGGGGCACCAGCAGAAAACACCCGGCGTAGCGTGGGTGCCGTGCGTTCGTTTCTTGCCGCCCAGCGCCCAACGGTAGTCCACAGCGCGGGCGAACCAAAGGCCTGGTTAACTTGCCATTGATCAATAGCATCCAACAATCGCGGTGGATCCACATCCACCGGGCGCGTGGGATCCATATCTGGAATAATGGTGGTGGTCCCCATCACTGCATTGAACAAACCAAACAACGGAAATCCGGACAAATCGCGACCACCGGGCTCGATCCCGTAGTGTTCGACCAGTTGATCGATTTGCTGGTTGAAAGTTTGGTGCGTGTACAAGACGCCTTTCGGCGGTCCGGTACTGCCCGTTGTGAAGATAATCGCCGCGTCATCACTCTCGGCGATTGTAGGTGGTTTGTACGTCGCACTTGGGGTTCGGCTAAGCTCCGACAACGTTGGCTTGGGCAAGAAACCGAGCGTCGGACCTACTGTCACGTTGAAGCGGGCGTTGGGAAATTTTCGACGCAGGGCCATTCGAACCAGGTGAGCTGCAGGAATTGCGACAAAGCCATCGGGATTGCTCTCTTGCAAGCACTTGACCAGATTCTTCCTGCCCATGCCGGGGTCAATCAGAACGACGACGGCACCCACTTTCAAAAGTGCAAAAACCAGACTGATAAAATCTGGACCGAACTTCACTAACATCACGATCCGCATACCGGGCTCGATGCCCATCTGCTGCAGCCCCGCGGCGATCGAAGACGTCGTAATCTCCAGCTCCGCAAAAGTCGTCGTCCGGTATTCGCGTTGTGCTCCGGGGCGGTAAACGTCGGTTGCCATCGCCATCGCGATCTCGGACGGGAATTGGCCCGCAACGACAGCCAGACGGCTGGCCACATTGGCATCCGCTGGCGAGTCCGATTGTGACGAACTGGTTGGTTCAGGCGTATTCATTCCAACTGTACTTTCATCCATTCGAACTAGTTCTTGAGCTGGCCAAACCTGGTTGCTGTGGCGTCAAAGTCGTTTAACGGCAAGCCGAAGGCGACAGCGAAACCATGCGTACTTTGTAGACTGAAGAAATAATCGGAGTGTTCAAGAAGCGCGCAGGCGCCTTCGGCTAGCGTTAAACAGTGCCGGTGCAACTGACGCAGTCGCCTTCGGCTTGCCGTCAAACAATCCAGTGCAACGAACCTAGGCGAACGCAAGCACGCCTCTCGTGCTCACTTTTCCGCGATCTCGAACCAAACCGTTGGCTTGGCGTCGGCGGAGAATTTGAAGACCTTTCGTACTCGAGGGTCGACGACAACCGGTAAATCGTCGACCAGAGTGATCCCAACAGGATTGTCGAGGGGTTCGCCTTTGAACCAAACCTCAGGTTCTTTTCCAGGTACAACCCGCCAGATCGCTTTTTCGTAGCCATCGGTGACGAATGCTTCTCCTCCGGAATTGACAGCGACTTGATGCGGGAAATTGAAAGTGCGTTTCTTAACTACCGCGGTGGCTTTGCCGTCTGAATCAAGTGTAAGAAGTTGTTCATCATTCTGGGAAACGACCCACAGCGTGCCTTTGCTATCAACGCACAGACCGCGAGGATTGACGTCGGCGAAGTGTTCGACCTTAGCTGAGTCCGGTGCAATTTTCATGACTTTATGGAGCTCTAGATCGGCAACGTAGATCGTTCCGTCTTTGGCGACCGCAATGTCGGCAGGGGTTCCAATCTTGCCGCCGGTAATCGGTTCCGGTTTACCATCAACGAAGCGATATATTTCACGTGTCGCTGAGTCACCGACTAGCACATTGCCTTTGTGGTCGATGGCAACGGTTCGCGTAGCATTCAAGGGTGTACGGAATTTTGGGCTGCCCCGGAAAAGCTCCGAAAGCTCACCGCCAGCCCACTTCCACACGCCGTGCATTCGGCGGTCGGCAACGTAG
This sequence comes from Planctomycetaceae bacterium, assembly GCA_003501565.1. GTDB lineage: Bacteria > Planctomycetota > Planctomycetia > Pirellulales > Pirellulaceae > Aureliella. The sequence goes on from DNPC01000526.1 coordinate 9,965, forward strand.
GCAGTATCCTTGTTCACGGCCACATCCAGTGGATATATCTTGAGCTCAAGGGGCTGGATTGGCGGCTTGGCATCCTGAGCGGCGGCGGCGGAGATTAGCAGCGCGGAAGCTGCCCAGGACATTGCGAGTCTGACAGAAAACGATTCGATGGTTGATTGCATGGGAACCAGGGCCAGAGCGGCATGTGATGAGTGATAAAGGGAATCGTACGAGTCTAGTATCGTAACCGCCCAGCCAGCCAAAAGGAACTTGTGGGGGGATACGGGGGTATTGCGACGATTCTTACTCATCCGCAAGCAGTTTTGCCGTTTGGTTTGGGAGGGACCAATTCACGTCAGGCGATGTTAACGGCGCGGACCGCTACATCTTCTCAAAATCGTGCGTGAAAGTGGGATTCGGCGGGACTGCGAGCACTTGCAACTAGCAGCTGGGGCCCTATCCTTAAAAGATTGCGGCTTTATGTTCTGATCGAGGCGGGGTGTTGTTGCTCCAGCATTGAAGCCCACACGCGGCACATGTTCGCCGACCCAACGTTCGGCGATCGGTCTCCGGCAAGCCTGGACAGGTGCTGCTTCGTAGGAGGAACGGGCCCAGCGGCAGCGGTTGGGTGGTTCGCATACACTCATGAGTGATTTGCTCCTCTACTACCAGCGTCCCGAACCGGCGACTTGGGTTTTCCTTTCGTCGTTTCTTCTGCTGGGCATCTACTTCGTATTCCACCGCTTTTTCAGCATTAGGAATCTTGACCTGGTCCTACTGGTGCTTCTTGCGCCGGGTCTGATGATGGTTTACGAAGGCCGCCAGATGCATGCGAAAGCGGAAACGGCCGCTGCGCAATTGAATTCGACCGTTGAAGTGGCGTCAGCCGAGGCCTCAACGACCACCGATGATCCTTCCAATACGTCTCAAGAAGCGGTCGCCGCCGCTCTCTCCATGTCGCAGAGCCTTGAGTACTACGGCTTTATGGCATTGCTGATAGCATGTTCATTGCTGATGACTCGCATGTTATTGGATTGCCGGCTGCACCGCAGACCGTTGCTGGTACCCAACCTATCGATCGGCGGTTTAAGCTTCTTGGGCGTGTCGATGTTTGTCTTCTTGATGGCAAACGTCATTACAAGTTCGCCACGCGAGCAGCAACTACGCGGCCCTAGCCTTGGACCAGGGTATGCGCTTTTGAATATGCTGCCTGAACTGCCGACAATCCCGCCCGATAAAGAACAACAGGCATTAGCGGAGGATTCGACCACTGACCGCGATTCGGCTGGCAGTGCTGGTGATGCTGAATCCGGCCGCGATGATAGCGTTCCCATCGTGCAGGCAGAGGCTCCGCAGGCAACCGATGCTGAGTCGTCGGCCGGCTCGCCGTGGCTACCAAATGTGGCGCGAAGTCTGGCGATCGTATCTAACCTGGCAATTTTGCTCGGAATCGTCGGAATCGGCTACTGGCACTTTGACAACGTGCAAACAGGAATCGGGTGCGCGGTGATGTATCTACTGTTGCCCTACACTGCCCAGATGACCGGCAACTTACAGCACGTCGTACCCGCCGCGTTCCTAGTGCTCGCGATGTTAATGTACCGGCAGCCGCTAATCGCCGGCGCTTTGCTAGGACTAGCAGCTGGCCTCGTTTACTATCCGCTGTTTCTCTTGCCGCTTTGGATCAGCTTTTATTGGCATCGTGGCCGAGCACGCCTGCTCACCGGAATTGGCGCCAGTCTAGCTCTCTTGGCAGGTCTGCTATTACTGCAGGGAATCGATGCTTTCACAACACATTTACGCTGGATGTTCGGTTTGTGGGAGCCTCGCATGGACGGGCTTGAGGGGATCTGGGCACCAGGTGGCATTCCGGCGGACTATCGCTTGCCAGTCTTGGTTGGTTTTATCCTGCTGAGCTTTTCGTTTGTTTTTTGGCCCAGCCGCAAGAATCTGGGTTCTTTGATGTGCAATACGGCGGCAATCTTACTGGCGGCCCAGTTTTGGCACGGCAACGGCGGCGGGCTATACATGGCTTGGTTCTTGCCATTTACGCTGCTGAC
>DNPC01000518.1 GCA_003501565.1 Planctomycetaceae bacterium
CGCAAGATTCGCTGGCCAAGCGGATCGATTTCATCAGCATACGGCGGCACGCGTGCCCAGAGCGTTGCTAGCAATGATGGCAAGACGCGCAGACATACTCCCTATCGAAACGTCGGTCGCCAACTTTACGCCGCATAACTAAAATGTTGGCGTTCGAGTGATTCTCGTAACCCACCAGACCTTGCTAGCAACATCAGGAACGACCGTTGTCTGACTCTCCCCGCTATCAATTCGATGTTGTCGTTGTCGGAGCTGGCCATGCCGGTACAGAAGCCGCCGCTGCGGCAGCCCGCGTGGGTGCTCGCGTTGCACTCCTGACTGGCAACCTGGATACGGTCGGCCAAATGAGCTGTAATCCCGCCATCGGCGGCGTAGCCAAAGGCCAGATTGTTCGAGAGATTGATGCACTCGGCGGCCTGATGGGACAAGCGATCGATGCCACCGGGATTCAATTCCGGTTACTCAATCGCCGCAAAGGTCCGGCGATGCACTCGCCGCGAGCGCAGGCGGACAAGAGGGCTTACCAGAGTTTCGTGAAGTGCGAGATCGAGCGTTATCCTGGCATTACGCTCATCCAAGAACTCGTCGACGACCTGGAAATTGAGAACGACGCAGGTCAGCCACGCATTCGCGGCGTCCGAGTCAAAGGGGATGCGGTCTACAGCGCCGATGCCGTGGTTCTGACAACCGGTACTTTCTTGTCAGCTGTGATGCATACTGGCGAAGCCAAAACGGCTGGCGGCAGAGCAGGGGAAGGCACCTCGAAGGGCATTAGCGGCGCACTGCAGCGAGCCGGCTTTTCGCTCGAACGTTTCAAGACCGGCACGCCACCTCGCCTGAACGCAAAATCCATTGACTTTGCCGCAACCGAAGAACAACCCGGCGATGACGATCCACAGCCGTTTTCTTACCTGAATGCTGCGCTCGACGTGCAGCAGATGTCGTGCTTTATTGCGTACACGAACGAGGCCGTCCACGATCTGATTCGTGAGAATCTCCACCGAGCGCCGATGTACAGCGGGCAAATCAACTCAACCGGCCCGCGTTACTGCCCTTCGATCGAAGATAAAGTCGTCCGGTTTGCAGACAAGGACCGCCACCAACTCTTCTTGGAACCCGAGGGCCGCCAAACAAACGAAGTCTACGTGAATGGCATTTCAACCAGCTTGCCACGCGATACTCAAGACAAGATGTTGCGTCTAATCCCGGGATTGGAAAAAGCTGAGATCATGCGTTACGGCTACGCGGTTGAATACGACTTTTGTCCCCCCGACCAACTACAGCCTAGCCTGGAGACCAAGGGAGTCGACGGCTTGTTTCTCGCCGGACAAATTAACGGCACGACCGGCTACGAAGAAGCCGGAGCGCAAGGGCTGCTGGCAGGGGCCAATGCAGCATTGAAGCTCAAAGGCCAATCACCGATGATCCTGACGCGTGATTCGTCCTACATGGGCGTCCTTGTCGACGACTTGGTCACTCGAGGCGTCGATGAACCCTACCGCATGTTTACCAGCCGGGCTGAACACCGTTTGATGCTCCGGCAAGACAACGCCGATCGGCGGCTAACTCGCATTGGCCACGAACATGGGCTGATCTCCAGTGATCGCCTCCGGCGACTCGACGCCAAAGAGTCCGCTATTTCGAATGCGATGAAATTGCTCGACTCGCGACGGGTCGGCAACGACTCAGCCAACAAGCACTTGCGTCGCAATGAAACAACCTGGGAAGAAATGTGCAGTCATATCCCAGAGCTGGAACAACTCGACGGCGTGACGAGCCAACAAGTGATATGGGACGTCCGGTATGCCGGCTACATCGCGCGGCAGCAAATTCAAATCGATCGCCAACGCCGGCTGGCCGATAAGAAGATCCCCGAGTGGTTCGACTACACGGCCATTCCGTCGCTTCGAACCGAAGCTAAGCAGAAGTTAGCCAAAATTCGCCCACTAAGCTTAGACCAGGCCGGGCGGATCAGCGGCATAACACCTGCGGACCTAGCTCTGGTGCTGGCCTACCTACAAGGTCCCAGCAAACAAAAAGCTTCATCTGAGCAGAAGTAGCCAGAGTGAAGTACACAGAGCAGACGCATACAGAGCTGCAGTACACACGGCTGCAGTGGACAGCCTGCCGCTACTCCCAGCCGCTACTTATGTGGCCCGGCCGGTACAGCGAGTGATGGCATCTTAAACGCACGGCTCGGCAACCGTTTTTCAACGTGCAACCATGTAAACATGGGCAAATCACGTAAGACAGACTTGAGGAAATGTTGTCAGAAAAATGCGGCATCTTCCGCCGAGTTTCGACGCAAACCAATACGCCGTAACGAGTTACGGCAACATCATCAATCTTGACCCAACCAGCCCAGTCGCTATAATCTGGTGGTTCTGTCAAACCTGGCAAGCTTGGCAGCAGCGGAAAGTGCTACAGGATATGGAACCGGCAGAGTTTGCGTTTGCATCCTTGTTGGTCCAACGATAACGCTAGCTGAACGTTTGGATAACCGATGGTTTTCCTTCACGCCAATCAGCCCTAAGGACGGGATGTCGGGATGCCCCGACGATGAAAGACCGCCTCTAGTGCGACAGCTGGCCTGCCCATCGATCAGGAAGGGATGGTGGAGAGCATGTCTACAACAAAAACGGTATTCACGACCGGCGAAGCGGCCAAAATCTGCAAGGTCAGTCAGCAGACAATTATTCGTTGCTTCGATAACGGAACTTTGAAGGGCTTCCGGGTACCCGGCAGTCGATTTCGCCGGATCCCGCGCGATCATCTGTTCGCCTTCATGAAGGACAATGGCATCCCTACCGATGCTCTTGAGAACGGCAAGAAGAAACTGTTGATCGTCGACGATGAACAGGACTTGGTCGATCTGATGGCCGACGCGTTCGCTCGCGACGGTCGATTTGAGATTCGGACCGCCAACAACGGTTTTGATGCCGGCATGCAAGTCAAGGAATTTCGCCCCGACATGGTGGTTCTGGACGTCATGCTACCGGACATCAACGGCAAAGAAGTCTGCCAGCGAGTCCGTAGCGACAGCACGCTAGACTCAGTCAAGATCATTTGCATTTCCGGAATGATCGAACAGGACAAAGTTGGCGACTTGCGTGACGCAGGCGCTGATGACTTCGTTCAAAAACCATTCACGGTCGACAAGCTGATCGAACGTGTCTGCGACTTGCTCGAAATCGACAAACCTGTCATTTCCTAAGTAGGACAGGCTCCTCTGTAGGCCGCAACAAGCTGTGCGCCGTTACGGCAAGAATGCTCTGACACACTGCCGTAACAGCGTTTCGCTCGCTATGGCCTCCTTGTCTGTAGCGGTCGAGGCAACGAGTCCCCAAGCAAATGCATGAAAGAACTTTCGACCGACTCAACGCAACACATTACGCCTGAGACGGCCGAAGCGCTCCTGCGGCTCGTCCTCACGTCCGGCAACTCCACCGAGACGACCGAACTAAGCAATTCTCCCAAGGCGGTATCTACCGAAGAGCCGCTCGAGACCGCTCTCTCAAGATTACTCGACGCTGACGCAGCCTTTCGGAATTGGGCTGAATCACTATCGCGTCGCGAAAATACGCCAGTGGAGAAGTTTCTAACATCTCACTTCCCCGAATGCTTGCTCGTCGATGATGATTGGCTTGCCAAGGCTGCGCTACAAGGACCGCAATCGCCGTACGGCACTCTTTGGAACGCTGGCAAACTGGTTTGCCGCTTGCGCGAATTAAAGACGAGTTTCGAAGACAACTTGCAGCTTAGCTACTCACGTGCCCTCTACAATTTTGCCTACGGGCTTAGCCACGAACTCAACAATCCGCTTGCCAACATCTCGACGCGCGCAGGTGTACTTTACAGTCGTTCGAGCAGTGAAGCAGACCGGGAATTGCTCCAAACCATCGTCGATAGCGCGATGCGTGGCTGCGAAATGCTGGGGGATCTCATGCTGATTGCACGCCCACCCAAGCTGGATATGCAGCCACTGGACGTATCAAGCTGGATATCTGGATTGATCGAGCGAGCCAAAGGCATAGCCGCGTCGCATTCGATCGAGGTCGTAAACCACATTGCAGATTCGGACTTGGTTGGTGTACGAATTGCCGCCGATTCTTCGTCACTGACTGAAGCAGTGTGGGCGCTGATCCGCAATGGTATCGAGGCCCAACCGGACGGTGGACAAATCGAAATATGCATGCGGGTAGCCGGAGCCAAGCATCCGCCCAGTCAAACAAACAATTCAGCCAACACCCCAGCCAAGACAGAGTCCCCGCGCTCTTCCCAACCCATGCTCCATCTCCAAATTGATGACCGCGGCGCGGGACTTTCTGAAGTAGCACTTGAGAACTGCTTCGATATTTTCTATAGCTCTCGAGAAGCCGGTCGGGGACTTGGCGTTGGTTTGGCCAAATCACGCAGGTTGATCGAACTTCACGGCGGCTCTCTTTCCATAGCCAATCGCGTAACCGAGGGTGCATCGGTTATAGTGTTGCTGCCGCTCGCAGAGCAGTGACGGGTAGAAT
>DNPC01000193.1 GCA_003501565.1 Planctomycetaceae bacterium
TTTCTCCGAGTATGCCAGCTTGGTTCCGCCAGCACGGTTACCGCACCGTATCGGTTGGTAAAGTTTCGCACCATCCGGGCGGTCGTGGAGGGAGAAACTGGGACGATGATGCCCAACCTGAGATGCCCTTGTCCTGGGACGAACATTTGTGTGAGTCTGGGGAGTGGAAGCATCCTCGCGGAGTGATGCATGGTTTGGCGCACGGCGAGATACGCGAGCAGGCATCACAAATGGATGTTTTGCAAGCGATTCAAGGGAGTGATGGAATTTATCCTGATGGTTTGACGCTACAGACAGCGATAGAGCAATTGGACACGCTGTCTCGCGGTGAGAAACCGTTTTTTCTGGCCGTTGGTTTCCTAAAACCGCATTTGCCTTTCGGTGCACCGAAGAAGTACTTGGACCTTTACGAGGGTGTTGAGTTGCCGGCAATCGCACATCCCAACAAGCCCGCTGGCAAGACAACTTGGCATCGGAGCGGTGAATTCATGAAGTACAATCGTTGGGACCGCGATCCGAATGCGGATAGGGAGTTCGCGGATTTGGTTCGCAAGCATTATGCCGCGTGCGTTTCCTATAGTGACGCCTTGGTTGGTAAGCTGCTAGCAGCATTGCAAAAGGCGGGCTCGAGCGACGATACCGTCGTCGTGCTCTGGGGCGATCACGGGTGGCACCTGGGCGAGCATGCAATCTGGGGCAAGCATGCTTTGTTTGAAGAATCGTTGCATTCTCCACTTATCATCCGACCGGCAAACAGCGGCCGTCAGGTGGTTTCGCAGACAGTTGATGCTGTGGTTGAGACGATAGATGTTTTTCCGACGGTCTGCAAACTTGCTGATGTAGAGCCGCCGAGCGGAATTGACGGCGAAAACCTTTTCGCATCGGTGGCCCAGCCGCCTGAAACATCAAGCGCAACAACTGGAGGAAATCTCGCGGTTTCTTACACCGGTAAAGCGCAGACGATCCGGTCCGACCAGTACAGGTTGATTGTCCACAAAGACGGAAGTCTGGAGCTCTACGATCATGCTGCCGAAGGTGAGACCAAGAATGTCGCCTCCGAATTTCCGAGCGTTGTTGAGCAACTGCGGGGCCAGCTCGACGAACGGCTTGGGCGTCCATGACGGTTGCTTAGCTATGTAGGCACCAGACAGACAGATGAATGCAAGGACCGAGATTTTTCAGCTTGGAGTACTCTCCGTGTTAGTTCTTCGTCTTTATGGATGACGCGGATATACTTGGGGGATTCTGATCACATTGCGGACATCGCTTCATATGCTTCATTGATCGTTGCACTGCAGACAGTCTTTCAGCTGCGGCGGGCTCTGCGTCAGGTTGGTCTTTTCGAGCAGATGTTTCCGGGCTTGGCTGCAAGCATCGCAGGTGCCGCGAATGTGCTGCCAATCCCACAGGTCAGCCGTCACTATACAGCGAAATGCATCGACATTTTGCATGACGACTTCCAGGCTTCTTGCAGTGGGTTGCTTAAACAGTCCGTTCTGTTGAAGCTTGTCAATCGCTCCGTTGCCCCGCCGGACCGGGATCACACTGACCTGGCGGGCTCCCGATTTTTCAGCAACACGAATCGATTCTAGGCACCAGTCGATCGCTGAATTTCCGTCGAGTCCAGGAGGTTGTAACAACACAAATACGCGGACATCAATATCTCGGGCCAGGAGCCAATCGCAGGCGATTCGGAAATCATTTAGGCTCATAGCTTTGTTTAGCTTTTCAAGTAGTTTTGGGTGGGCCGTCTCCAGCCCAAGTGCTACTTCTAGGCGGCCATTGAGCCGTTCTTTGAAATCGGTGATTGCTGGCAGCAGAATTGTGGGGTGGTTTTCGACAACCACCCTGTCGAAATGCGCGACGCGGTCAGCTATGTTAGGCAGATCACTGGCGGGAACATTAGTGGTGGCAAAGAAGTTGCTTGCGTTGTACAGCTTGATACATCTAAGCGGTATGGATGGCTGGGCTGCGGAGGTCGCCAAGCTTTTAGTGCCCAGGCTTTCGTCTAGTTGTTTCAGTCCATGCGTGATTTGCTGGGCAAGTGCACCGGGGGGCGTCGGTCCAGGATGAGTGTACTGCCAAAGATCGCACATCGTGCAACGAAAGCGGCACTCGCTGCCGACTAGAAATATCGTGCCAGCCAGGCAGGTCTCTCCGAACTTGTCGATAGGTTCGGCCTCGAGTTCAACACCCAAAGGCCGCAGCTGGGGCGATGGACGACTCAATTGTGGCCTCAGCTCGACGATATCGCGATTGTCAAAATCGGGAAGCTCAGAAGTGCGATCAGTGCCTGGCATCGCGTTGCATTACGAAGTGTTGAGATGTTGATGTGTTTGGGCTAAAGGTTGGAGTGCATGAATCGTGGCAAGAACCCAGATGCATAGCACAGTAAAGTGGCTGCGAACGACAGGTTCCGAACTGCTCGATTTAGTATTCCCACCCGTGTGCGCCGGGTGTGGCGATGCCCTGAATGGTCGTACACCAGGATTGTGCGAAGTATGTCGGATTGGAGTCACTTCCGGGGTGGCGGCAAGTGAGCGTAATCGACCGGACTCAGGCTCTGTTGTAGCAGGGCAAATGGGACGATGCCTGCGGTGTGCTATGCCTCTACCAGCTGTCCTGCCTGAGGACGATTGTATCCGTTGTCGTGGGAAGCGTTGGAAGTTCGGTCGGGTTGTGGCGGTTGGACCTTACCAGCATTTGCTAAGAGATTATGTTATCCGAATCAAGCGCAACTCCGACGACGGACTTCGGCAGGCGCTTGCGGAGTTGTTGGCG
>DNPC01000766.1 GCA_003501565.1 Planctomycetaceae bacterium
CGCCAGTAACGTTGCCCGCTGACCATGGTGGGTGCTTAACCGTAGTGGGTGCATAGCCAGACGTTGGGTCCAGCTCACTCGCTTTTGGCTTGGTCGGCAAGGCGACTTGCGATATCGCCAATCAGTTGATCGAGTTCAAGGTAAATTGGCACCTGGGTATGCCCGGCCAGCAGAGCCTCGTTGCTTGACAATGATTGATCGGTGGCTGGGTTGGCCGTTGGCAGCGTATTCAGGTACACACCCGCCACCGGAACACCCGCATCCGCCAAGCAATGCAGTGTCATCAGGGTGTGATTTACAACGCCCAGTCGATTGGCGGCAACCACAACGGTAAGCAGCTGCAATTCTTCCAAGAAATCGACCGCTGTAAACTCCGATGCGAGTGGCGACAGTAGGCCCCCGGCGCCTTCGACCAACAATAAATCCAGCTTGCTTCCTGAAATTTGTTCCGCTTCGGCGGAAGCCCACCAAGCGAATCCTTCGTAGATCTTCCCCACATCGACTTTGTCGCCCGATCGCTCTGCGGCTACCGGAGGTGCAACCGCATCGGAATAGAACTGCGGACACACTCTCTCGACTGGAAACTGCCCACCGATCGCCTCATTCAGCAACGCGGGATCACTGCCTGGATCTGCTAGCTGACCACCGGAACATACAGGTTTGTAGGCCCCGACCTGCCAGCCGCGAGCACAAAGCCCTCTTAGCAGCTTGCACGACACAAATGTCTTGCCGACCTCTGTGTCAGTTCCAGTGATAAAGATCGACTGTAGCATATGCTTGATTCTTGCCCCGAGATCCTCGGTTGACGTTGGGTTGACTACTTCCGCCCGCAGCTTAGCAGTCTTATGATCGATCAGCCGCGCCATTCGAAGCGACAAAGTTTGGCATCATCCCGTTCCTTAGGCAGTTTTATGACATTCACCGGCACCGTCAACTTGTCACTCGTTCAGATGCGATGTAGTAGCTCACCGGAAGAAAATGTCCGACGCGCCTTGGCGAAAATCGACAAAGCCGTGGACGCGGGTGCTCAGATCATCTGCTTGCAAGAAGTCTTCAATACACATTATCCGTGCCAAAGCGAAGACCATCGAAACTTCGATTTTGCAGAGCCCATCCCGGGACCAACAAGTCTAAAACTGAGTGAGGCAGCCAAGAAACACGGCGTCGTCATCGCATGTTCGATCTTTGAACGTCGGGCGGCGGGACTGTATCACAACACCGCCTTGGTCTTTGATGTTGATGGTCGGCAAATTGGAAAGTATCGCAAGATGCACATTCCAGATGATCCCCTTTATTATGAGAAATTCTACTTCACTCCTGGGGACTTAGGATTCACCATTGCCCAGTCCCGATTCGGTTGCCTGGGCGTGGGAGTTTGTTGGGACCAGTGGTTTCCCGAAGCGGCGCGGATATTTGCGATCCAAGGCGCACAGATCTTGCTGTATCCAACGGCAATCGGTTGGCTTCCTGATGAAAAAGAAGAGTTTGGCCCAACTCAACATGATGCGTGGTGCACAAGCATGCGTGCTCACGCGATTGCTAACGGTCTCTTCGTTGGTGCAGCCAATCGCACTGGGCGGGAAGGCGAGCTTGAGTTTTGGGGCCGATCGTTCATCGCCGGCCCCAACGGGCAAATGCTGGCGGAAGCGGGAGAATCTGAAGAAGAAATCGTAACCGGCAAGTGCGACTTGGGTTTGATAGATACTGTTCGAACACACTGGCCATTCCTGAGAGATCGCCGCATCGATGCCTACGAACCAATAACGCAACGTTACATCGATTAACTTGTCTCATCTTGTCAGAGCCGTATTCTCCAACGCAACGCTCTGATTCCGCTCGAGAACTTCAACAACACGGCAGTGGTACACTCCGGTGGCTGGTTGTCTCTGAATAGGAATGGCGATTAGACTACCCCTAGGTCATCAGTTCGAACCGGAGTGCCCGGCCTAGGTGAGGCTCGAAGTCCCCCAACGCGTCCACCTGTTTCGTCTTGACGCCGCTGAAGCCGATACACGTTCCAAATCGGCTGCAATTCGAACGCCTTATTTCGGGTGCAGCTTCACCGCACCATTGCATTGCAGCTTGCCGAGCTTTGTGTAATGAATGATCTCAAAAGCCCTTTTCGCTGGCCAGCAGAGTGGGAAAGTCAAGCGGCCACATGGATTGCCTGGCCGCATAACCGCGAAACTTGGCCGGGACACTATGACGATATACCGAGCGTTTTCGAAACGCTGGTAACGGCGCTGAGTAATTGCCAACCCGTACACATTATCGCAGCAGCGGGCGCTGTGTACGAAGATGCGACCACAAGACTTGGGCACTGTCCTAACGTTTTCATTCATTCAATCGCCACCAACGATTGCTGGATCCGTGATTACGGTCCAACCTTCGTCCAGCGCCTGGACGACCGAAGTCTGGTTGGAGTCCTGTGGCATTTCAATGCGTGGGGTGACAAGTACCCGCCCTATGATCTTGATGACGCTGCTGCCGAAAAGATCTGCCGCCATCTCGGCGCTCCTTTCAACCAATCGTCGTTATATTGCGAAGGAGGTGCTTTGGAGGGAAACGGCGACGGACTCCTGCTGACAACGAGTAGTTGCTTGCTATCGACCACCCGCAATGCAGGGTGGAAACGCGAAATGGTTGAAGAAGAGCTGCGGTTGCAACTTGGCGTAAAGCAGGTTGTTTGGGTGGATGGCGGGGGCCTTGTAGGTGATGATACTGACGGTCACATCGATCAATTGGCCAGGTTCGTTGCTCCAACGGTTGTCGTCGCCGCGACCAGCCATGACAGCACAGACCCCAATGCCCCGGGGCTTCAAAAGAACGTGGAACTGCTGCGTAGCACCCGCACACTTGACGGAGGCTTGCTAGCCGTTCATGAGCTGCCGACGCCTCCGCCTCGCTGGGTCGATGGCCAACGAGTGCCGGAGAGCTATTGCAATTTCATCTTTGCCGAAGGAAGTGTAATCGTGCCTACCTTCCGCGCAGCAACAGACCAATATGCTCTCGATTTGTTAGCCCGGTTGCTACCGAACCGTCGGGTTGTACCTCTGGACGCCTACGACTTAATCTGGGGATTAGGTGCATTCCACTGTGTAACGCAAAACCAGCCTGCCTAAACACTCAATACGACGCCGTAGATTTTTTGAATGCTGACCAGTATCAACGTTCGGTCTACCAAATGTTTGATTTTCCTCCGGCGGTGCGCGATACTATCTGGATTACGTATGCTCGTCTCTTCACCAAAGTAAGCGTTATGACATTGAACGGATCTTACAAGGTTTCGTGCATGAAGTTGGTCCTCATGTTGATCTGCGCAGTCGTGCTTTCTCAGCGATCGACACTGCTTGCTGACGCACCCAAGGGGGCATTAGCTGCATTCGCTACCAAACGCACATGGTCCAGCAGCAGCGGTTTTTCCATCGATGCCAAAATGGTCTGGGCGGATGCCACCAACGTAAAACTAGAAAAGGACGACGGCCGTGTTGTGACAGTGCCTATCGATAAACTGAGCGATGCCGACCAGGGTTTTGTCGAAGGATTCTTAAAGGCCGAAGAAGCCCTTGCCAAGGCTAACTCAGCCGCCAGCGACAACCCTTTCGCAGGAGGTGTGCCGGCGGCAGACATCGATGCATCAATGCGTTCGGAGCCGCTTGATGATGTCAGAGGATCGCCAAAACGCGCGGGTGATATTCCGCTCAGGAAAACGATTGTAAAAGGAGTGCGACCGATTTCGGCCACGCCGGGTAAAGAGTTCTGGGACGTGCCCCAGCTCAGGGGCTTCCCCGACGTTGAGTTTCAAGAATTGGTATTGCCGATCGACATCCCAAAGTCTTTTCATGCAGGACTCGAAATCAGGGCTGCCGGAAGAAGTGGCAATGCGGTGCTCAGCGTTCACAAGGGTGAAAAGGACGAAGGATTCACAAAATTTGCGGTCGTCCAAGCTTCTACCGGCGATGTTTCCGAAACACTCGAGATCCCCAAAGCATGGAAGATGATGGACATTTCTGCCGATGGAGGTCTCGTCGCCGCGGTCCACATGGTCGGATGGGGCAAAGGAAACGATGTCGGAATCCTTCAAGTTACCGGTGATGGCATACGGCCCAAGTTTCAATTCACTGCCGGAGGCGGTGCCTGGGATGAACTGCATTTTGTGAAATTCCTGCCAGGCAATCGCCTGCTGACGATCACCCAAAAACACACGCTGACGATTTGGCAGCTGGATGATGCGCAGGGTGTGCGAGCCATCGCTCGCGGTAATTCTGGCGGTAAGCTCTGGGCTGCCATCTCCCCCGCTGGTGAAGTCATGGCCGTTGTCGCTGGGAAGTCGATCGCAGTGGTTGACACGACAAAATTCAAACTGGCTGGCTATATCGAGCGCGAAGACGAACCGCTCAAAATGGCGTTTTCATCTGACGGAGCGTATCTAGCCGCCTATTATCCGTTTGCGATCGACCTCTATTCGACCCGAGATGGCAGCCTCAAGAAGACCTTTGCGATTGGAGACAACGGAAGGGACACGCGTTTAGTTTGGACCGGCGAGCATCTCTTGGTTGGAAACGTACTCTACAATCCACAGACCGGCGTACCACTCTGGACTTACGAAGGGGGCAAGTTCTGCGACACGCTTGGCAACTATCTGTTCTGTGCTTTTGGCGGTGAACCCCAATCGACTGTCACCGTCCTACGGCTTCCGCATGACGAAGCGCTGCGAGGGGCCGATTCAATCGATCCTAATAACCTCTACTGCCTGCAACCAGGTGATACTGTCTCGGTCCGCTATCAACTCGGGGGAGCCCCAGCCGGTGAACAAGCAGCTATTCGATCCGCCGTGGAGACCAAGATCGCTGAGTTAGGCTGGGAGATCAGCAGTTCCAGCAGTGTAAACATCGAAGTGAGCCTGAAGCAAGGAAAGTCGGATACTGCCGAGTATTACACGCGGCGCGGATTCGGCCCCGCATTTTTCCCACCTGGATTCGGGCCCAGACCAAGCGGTCCCGCGGAAAAAGTGAATTTCACACCGTGGACACATACTTTCACGATCACGGCAGATGGAAGTCAGGTGTACAACGCCGTGAGGACCTACGGCGCCCCGCAATCTCTTTCCACTGATGACAACGAAACGACGCAACAAGCCGTTAGCAAGTACGCTAAACCTCAAGCCAATTACTTTAAATCGCTCCTCGTCCCGCCATCCATACTTCGTGCCGAGTATCAAGGCGGATTAGGCAAGTCACGTCTGACCGCCAGCGGCAGCCAATAATTCCGGTGCCATCCCAACAAGCGTAGTTCAAACTTAATCGCTTCCGGAATCAACCGCTTAGAGCATCGTTTCCACCACAAGGTGAATCCGGCACTTCTTCGCCAAGCTACCCGACCGTGGAGCCCGTTGGAAACTGTTTCTAGTAGCCAGAAAACTACCGGAGCTGGAAGCGACTTTACAACCAGCCGGTAACACAAGAAATGCCGAAGCTGTTTGTAGTCACATCTGTCGCCGGCAAAACAACCAGCAGCCGCACTTCCGCAGGCACTCGCGTTCGTCGCTTTGTTCGCCCCGCCTCTTTTTCTTCAAAGATTCAGGCGAGAACACGTGTTCTTGCCCGTGCTCTGTAGTCCGACAAGCTCTTTTCGCCCACTAGCGTTTGCGCTCGCGCCGAGGCGACGCGACCGAGGCTAGTCGCACCCCAATCTGTTACAGCAACGTCAAACCTGAGCGTTTGACTTTCCACCCGAGCGGCGAGGCTTCTCAACAACATACGAAAGGTGCAACTCAATGTTTTTGCCTTCACTGAACTCCCTTGGTGCCAGAGCCCCGAACTGAAGGTCATATTCGTATAGTTAATCCCCCCAGTGACGCGAACTGCCCCCTTTAACAACACCTAACCCCGGTACAACACAGTCATTCCGAGGGGGCAGCGAACCCCGGTTCGGTGATTGACACTTGCGCTTCCGTTCATCAAATTTGAAAACCGCCTACGATGCTCGACAGCTCTTGCTCAGGAGCTTCAAAGGCGAGGCAATGTGTCTCCGCGCGCATCCTGATCGGTAGCCGGCGAGCGTTATCCGAACTGCCGGAACAATGGTCTGCAACTCATCCAAAACTACAGCATGAGAGGTACACATGGAGCCAGGGTAGCTCACACTACGCACTGCTCCAGCCAAGAGAGAAAAGTCATCCAATTGACTCGGCGAGTGTTCAAACTCGTTGTGCACCTGCTCAGAAAAAAATGAGTTGCTTACGTCCCCAAATCGCATTCACGACACCGGCAAAAATTCGCTTGCAATCGAAAAGAATTAGCCCGGCTCGCTGAACAAATTCGACACGTCGGTTATGCCGGCCGAAGTTGGACGTTTCCAATCACTTCCCCATTCCTACGTGGTTTAGACATGAACGCGTCCGAACAGTTCTTTCTATTTGAGAGCATGGAGAAAGGTCGCGCGCGGCTATTACGTTACGACGAAAATGGCATGACCTACGTTTCTGGCAACGAGGGAAAGTTGCGAAAAGCGTTTGAAATGGGCGCAAGGAGCGCATCGGAACTAAAAGCTCAAGGCTTAGGATCGTTCGCAGTTGCAAAAAACATCGCTTACGAAGAAGTCGTCAAGCTGCAAGCAAACGAGCGAACTGGTGCGACCACAGTGAGGTTCAAAAAGTCCAGAGGCCCCAGTGAAGAAGTCGAAATCAGAATCAAAAACTTACAACATCTTCAATCGATGCTGGACTACATGGGAAGCAAGCTCACCGAAGGCGGTCTAGTACGTCAACAACGGAAGGAA
Organism: Planctomycetaceae bacterium; assembly: GCA_003501565.1. Lineage (GTDB taxonomy): Bacteria > Planctomycetota > Planctomycetia > Pirellulales > Pirellulaceae > Aureliella. Next base: position 6,781 of record DNPC01000766.1, read on the forward strand.
TCGCCGGTAAGCGTACTCGTTTTTCCGACCTTGGTAATGATTGTGGCACTAATCGTTGGAGGGGCGTTGACCACTTTGCAAGGTGCTGACGGCGGTATCGATACGTCCGAATTAGACAACTCCGGTGGTCGCTCCGCACGAAAAGCACGAGGGATAGTGAGCCTATTGGCGATTCTTTCCAACCTGCTCGGGTTCTGGGGCTCTCTACTGATCACCCTAGTCGTTGTCGCAATTGGAGCCTTGCTCGCATTCTTGCGCGTCAGTAATCGAGCGAATGTCATTTCCTACGAACGCTAGGCTGGTTCCTTTTGGGGGACAAGTCTGTTCGGTGCATTCGAGTGCCAGACAACCGTGTAACAGTCCTACGTATTACTCAGTAAGCGATCTGTCGGACGGCAAAGACAGTTCGCTACGCAATTCGACCACAGCTCCAGATCACCCATTTGCGTTCCGCGATAGGGCTCGAGCCCGGCGGCGAGAAAGTCATGTTGGGAAGCATCAGGGCCGTGGTCGTTGATAGGAGCGATCGTCTTGGTGGTTCGGTCCCTCGCTAGCTGATGCGGCATTTCTCTGCAGTGCAACCGGAGTACGAAAAGAACTCTATTGCATTGAAACCTAGCTTGTACCCCGGGTTCCGGCGCACTTTGATGATTCGGCAAGAGTTAGGTGAGTTTCCTCAGCGCACGGTTGGGGGAATCCAGGCACTCGGGTTGTTCATCTTACTTCGACATCGACAGCTTGTTCGGCCGCCAAGGCTTTGAGCTGCTGGTCAAGGGCGTTCCAATCAACACCCTTCGGAACGGCAACGCGGCATGACATATTGAAGACAGGTGTACCCGTTGTTGGCGCCGCTTCGACCGTGGTTGTCAACTCTTCGACGTTAATCTGGTTGGACGCCAAAAAACCACTGATCTGATTCACGATTCCTTCGTGATCGGCGCCGTTACAAATGATCTCGTAGCGGCTACAGTCGCTCGGCACCGGGCGATCACTCTGACGCACCGAAATTTGCAGCTCGCTGTCGCATAAGGATTCTAGCTCGCGCCGGAGCGTGTCCGAACGATCCGCGGCGACGCTGATGCGCGCGATTCCCGCGAAGTCACCACACAATCTCGCAAGCCGGCTTTCTTCCCAGTTGCCACCTCCTGCAACGACCACCTTGGTAAGCCGCTCCACGACGCCGGGGCGATCCGGACTGGTGAAGGTCAAGACAAGATCAGACTTCATCAAGTTCTCCCGTTCGACAAATCGTGCATTAAAACTGAGTGTATGGAACCCTATTGTGTGGGACCACAGCGCATCGAACTACGATGCATCAAATTGCTGTACATCGAACGCGATGTAACCATGCCGAATTCTGACTCCCGGATACCAACTCCACTCACTAGAGCGCAACCATGGAGGGCCACGCTTCCAAGCTGCACTATGCATCCTTGAGGAAACCGGGTTTGGTTTCGTGCAGAATCTCTAGAATTTCCCGGCGAGTGTCGAGATCCAAATTTTCGAATCCTTCGACTGTCTCGGCGTCCGATGTTAGGATCTCATTTAGCCGCTCACGTAGGCTGGAAAGAGCCAGGGGCGGCAACGCGTCAATTGCGTCAGAGTAGATCAGGTAGCTGCAGGGGTAACGTAAAAGTCGTTTATCTAAGTCCAGCTCGTACAGACTCCTGCCTTTCGAATCCTGCCGAAACGCTGGATTGTCCTTACTGACGAAGTACTCGACAAAAGCGCTTTTGTCGGAGACCGGTGATGGGAGCGGTTGTTCGTCGGCAAACAACATGTACCGCACCAGATCGTCCACCGCAGACGCAATGCGCCGGCCGGTCGAAGGGCTAATCGTTTCTTCTGGTCGCTCGAGCGCGACGTTGATACCACGATCATAATGCCGAGCAATGCGAGTTTCCATACTCAGCCGCGCGATGTAGTTATGCATTTGACTTTGGTGCTCTAGCAGCATTAATGCTACCAGGCTGCTGGTCGGTCGCAGATACCGCGATGTATCGAAATTCTCTTCAAGCGACTCGAGGTTGGCGCCAGCATCACGATCGAGGTCTTCCGGATTACTACGATCGCGAGCGATCACGTTGCCCATGTGACGCATCGAACCATGGCGACCGGTGACGTACCAGCCACCATACCGCTTCATAAAATCGGTCGAGTGGTCGGTCGCGTAGGTGCGCGTTCCAGACCGCGGCCGACCATTGTTATCTGGATAAATACTGCGCACTAAAAAACCGGGAACTTGCTGCGTCCGATAGGTTGCATGGCAGGTTAGGCATTGGCCACGATCTCGGCTGATCTTGGGAGTCGTGGAGTTTTGATCAATCGTGTAGAAGATCGCACCATTTTCGGGATCGGTGGCGGCCAGCTCGATCAAATCGCCTCGATAACACCAACCCAGGTACACTTCGTCGTTAAAGTACAATGCCCGTGGTGTACGGGGACTGATCTTATGCAGCTGGAGTGATGTCTTGCTAAACACGAGCGTTTGGGACTCGGGACTGACCTGCAGTTCCTTGAGCAGACTTGGCAGCCAGCCATACTTTTCGTCAAACGCTAACTCTTTTTGTCCTGACTCCAGCTCCGTCTGTAGCTTGGCTACCTGATCGCGAGGAGTGTACGAACCGTAGTTGATAGGTGGTCGCTCATACCCAAGCTGGGCCTGTGCTAAGGGGCTAACCACCTGACAAGCAAGCCATCCGGCAAATAAAACTGAATACGTCTTCATTCCGCCTTTTTCTACGTTAGTCGAGTCGTTTGATGTGGCGATCGCGGGGGAACAGTTGGATTTCTTCGCTGGCTGATGGAGGATCAATTCGGAACGGCCCATACAGGCCGCGAATCCGATTGCTTCGATAAATCGACCATCCCAACGAGCTACCCAGGCCACTATCGAATTTTATTTCAAACACCTTTTGCGGCGGGGAATCTCGCGTGATTTCAAACACACGCGCCCACTGACGTTCGCCGGGAACATCATCGTTGGGCGTTCCGTCGGCCAGTTCTACGTGCCCACCATCGGTGACCAATATGTTCTTGGTTGCGGGCAACCAGTCTGCTTCGCAGTAGAAAGGACAGTAGAACCGATCTCGGTCTCCGCCGTTATATTCGAACACGGTCTTGAACGTCATCTCTGCTTCGTCGATCTTCAGTTCCAAGATTCGGCTGCGATTGTCTGGAGCCATCGTCGCGCGATCAAACGGCCTGGCTCGATAGTTTCCATTGTCGTAGAGCATCAAGGTGCCTCGGGGTGTGAGCTGAGGCGAATGCTGGTGATAGAACCACTGGAATCCTGAATCCTTTGGCCTTAGCAAATACTGTTCAAACTCGGGTGCCCAGCCCCCGGGGTCCCCCAAAATCCACTTGATCTGCTTGGTTGACCAGTCGAGTTTATAGATACAGTCCAGGTGACGAAAGGAGATGAGCATCGCATCTTCTTCGGGCAGATAAACAAGCGCGTTGGCGTGGCTCCAATCCCGCGAGAATCCGCCGATTCGATCGTTGTATTTGTCTTTCCAAAAGCTCCCCAAGGAAATGTAACCAAACCGTTTGGGATCCAAGATATCTCGCAGCTCAAAACGACTGACTATCTCTCCCGTCTTGCGGTCGAACTCAATAACTGCGTCGCATACAACATGAGCTGGCATCCAAGGAGCATCGGGATCGAATTCACTGGTTGGGAACTCTTCGATCTCGTTTATCTCGGTAGCCAGCGTGGCAAAGTTTCCGTTGGGCAATTCAATAATGTCATGGTGCGTCGTATCGATCGGAATCGCAACACTTTGCTGATCTGGGACGATCGTCAAATTTCTGGCAATCCAACGATTGTGATCACGCCCCAGAATGTCGATTTCGTAGGCGTAACGATAATTGCCATGTTGGTACAGGATATGTCCATTCTTCAGGATCCGCATATCCGCGATACGATCCACTGTTTCGCAGAACCAGACCACTTCGCCCTCGTTATCCACGATGACGATGAAACCATAGTCGAGGACACTAACCTTACTCCTCCAAACGTTCGTGGCGAACATGGTAAGGCCCGGTTCCATCCGTTCCGGCTCCGCCTTTACCACTTCCAGCGGAGGAAAGTTATTGGGCAATTTTGGCGTCTGAAACGTTAGATGATTGCTGTACTCAATCAGCCCAGATTCATCCTCTAGCTTTATGCGAATCGAATGTTCACGATCTGGCCGCATGCCCAGGACAGCCACACGGTGCCGCTTCGAAAAACCAGCCTGCCAAGCTTGCTCCCAAGTTCGATCGCCATCGCTGACGATCATCGTGGCTTTAACGGGCACTTTTCCTTCGACGTCCACGATAGCCACGAGCGGAACACGCTCGACTGGATTGGGCCGAATCGTGGCAGCTCTGGCGAATAGTTTCGATTCTGCGCCGAGCCACGGTGGCTGCGATTTCGCATAGCAGCCTGGCAATCCGAATAGGGCAACGATAGTGAGCAAAAAACGCATCATCGGGCTGTGCTCAGGGCAGGAACTGCCAGAGGGCTCAAGAAGTGTGAGCAACGCAAGCAGTGACAAGGTGGGTAAGAATAGAGAAGGGGGGATGAACCATGCTCTGGAACGGGTTCATCGCTCCGCTTAGTCTAGCCAAGTATAAGTGGTTTGGCGGGAGAATGTTGAATCAACGTGAAGTTCAGCCGGAGCGGTTCATCCCTATTTCCAGGCAATCTAGCCGGCGGCAGCAAAGAGAAACTTACGCTATGACTAGC
>DNPC01000773.1 GCA_003501565.1 Planctomycetaceae bacterium
GATCAGCGGTAAGAGTCTTTTTGATGTCTTCGCGGGGCCGGCCGAAGATCGCCGCGAACATCTTTTGTGGGGCAAAGAGCGCCACGACATTGGTCGCCCCGATGATGTGGGCTATCCGATCCGAGCTATCCGCAAAGGCCACTACCTCTTGATCCACAATTTCGAGCCGTCCCGCTGGCCAGCTGGCAACCCCGAAACCGGATACCTCAATTGTGATGGCGGCGCGATCAAATCCGATGTACTACAGATGCGGCGCGAGGGGGTCAGCACAACTTTTTGGAATCTGTGCTTTGGCCGCAGACCCGAGTGGGAACTGTACAATGTTGACTCGGATCCAGACTGCGTCAGCAATCTCGCCAGCGATCCAAACTATGCGGAACTCCAGGATGAGCTTTCTGGTTTGATGGTCGAACGTCTCACGGCACAAGGTGACCCACGAATGCTTGGCAACGGTGACGTGTTCGATCGATACCCATATTCCGATGCCAGGACGAGTGGTTTTTATCAGCGATTTATTGACGGAGAAAAGCTGAAGGCCGGTTGGGTAAAATCGACGGACTTCGAAACCGAGCCCATTAGGTAAACCTTGAACCGTTTCTCGATTCGGCCACGCTGAGTTTGCCCGAGCTTTTGAGAGTACACACGAAAATCCATGGCGTTCAAGCTCGCATTGATACTCGCATTCGCTGCACAATTGACTGCGGCTATTCTTGCCTTGCGTTTAAATTTTCGCTACCGCATCTATTCGGCTTGGTTTTTCGTGTCAGGCGCGTTTGCGGTAGCCGCGATCCTTCGTCTTACGACGCTCTGTGAAACCTGGACGGAACCGCCAACGTTTCAAGACAACTGGGTGCAGTGGGCAAGTGCGTTTGCGGCACTTTCCGCATCGATCATGTTGTTGGGTGGGATGAGCTTTATTGAACCTTTCTTCAAGGAAATGGCTCAGCATCAGGCGAACCTCCAGAGCGAGCATGATCAGCTCGAATCCATAGTCAAAGAAACCGAAGAAGAGCTCCGGCTTGCACAACGCATCCAACGCCAGCTGCTGCCGCGCAGCGAACCTACAACAGAGTACTTGGACGTCTGCGGTCGATCTGACCCCGCTGTTTGGACAAGCGGTGACTATTACGACTATCTGACGCTAAAGACCGGCAACATCGCCCTTGTCGTTGCCGATGTTTCCGGACATGGGTTGGGACCAGCACTGTTGATGTCCTCGACTCGAGCCTCGTTTCGTGGTATCGCACCTACCACCGACGATATCAGCGAACTGATGACCAGTGGCAACCGAGCTGTCGCCGACGCAGTTTCCGACAGTGAGTTCGTGACGGCCTTTGCGGCAAGTTATGACCAAGCCAATCACACGCTATGCTATTCGGCCGCTGGTCACGGGGCATACCTTCTTCGCGCAGACGGAAGTTCCGAAGTGCTAACCGGTGATGCTCCGCCACTTGGTATCTTGCCGGAGTTAGAAATCGGCATGTCGCCTGCCAAGACAATTGGCAATGGTGACATTCTGGTATTAGTGACCGACGGAATTTTGGAAACCAGCAACGGAGATGGTGATCAGTTCGGTGAAGAGCGACTGCTCGGCGTTGTGCAGCAATACCGGCGTGCTTCGGCAAAGCGAATTGTCAATCGACTGTTTGATGCAACCAGCAGTTTCGCAAAGAACCAGCCCCAACAAGACGACATCACGGCCGTCATTGTGAAATTCTCGACAGCGAAAGCATAGCCAGACTTGCTGTAGATTGGTAACGCGAGCTGCTGGACTGCCGGTGCAGGCAAACTGCCCGCGATACACCTCTCAAGCATCCGCCCGTTTCTTCACGGGCTTGCCGGGCGCAAATCATTTCTTGCTGAGCAAACCTAACATCGACCAGCGATGTTCTGTCCAATTCCCTCTGACACACCGTCGCTTCAGTATGCGTGTATTACTAGTCCTGCCAAACCAGCTTTTCAATCCGCATCCTGGGCTTACGAATCGCCCAGACCGCATCTTGTTAATCGAGGACTCACTATTCTTCAGTGATCCGGTCTACCCGGCGCGCCACCACAAGCAAAAGCTTTGGCTGCATCGAACCAGTATGCGCAACTACCGTCAATGGCTAGAAGATGGTGGCCAGACGGTCGACTACGTCAGCTTCGATAGTACGGCCCCCCAGCGACTTGACCAACGACTCGTGGAGTACTTCGACAACCACGACGTCAGCGAGCTCGAGGCGCTTGACCCCGTGGATTTCATCGCCACGAAACGCCTACGCAGCGCCTGTAAGTCATGCAGCGTTGAACTCTCGCTGCTGGACACCCCAGGGTTTATCAATACTCCTGCCGAAAACGCGGAGTATGCGTCCGGTCGGAAACGCTGGTTCATGGCAGACTTCTATCGTTGGCAACGTATCCGGATGGGCATCTTGGTTGATGAGCAAGACAATCCCGAGGGAGGCAAATGGAGCTTTGATACTGAGAATCGCAAGAAGATCCCTAAGCGGCTTGAGGCGTCCATTCCGGGTTTTCCAAAGTGCTCTTTCGGCGAAACTGAACACACAGTCCAAGAAGAGATCCAGTCGAGCTTTACAGAACACCCCGGCTCAGTCGACGAATTGTTCTACCCAACGACGCACGCGGAAGCTGAGGATTGGTTGGATGAATTTCTGAGGGAGCGTTTTGAGAACTTTGGCATTTACGAGGATGCGATCGTACAGGGGCAAAGCATGCTCTGGCATTCGGTCCTAACACCTATGCTCAACATCGGTCTGCTGACTCCGAGGCAAATCGTTGATCGTACGCTCAAAGCGGCTGAAGAATTAGATACACCGCTGAATTCACTGGAGGGCTTCATCCGCCAGATCATTGGTTGGCGTGAATTCATGCGGGCGACTTATGAAGACCTGGGCGTCAAGATGCGGACGACCAACCATTGGGGACACACGCGCGCGTTACCGAATGCACTCTACGATGGAACAACCGGGGTTGATCCCATTGACGATACGATCAATCGCATCGTACAGACTGGGTATTGCCACCATATCGAGCGGCTGATGGTACTCGGCGGATTTATGTTCCTGTGCGAGATCGACCCGGATGAAATATATCGCTGGTTCATGGAGATGTTTGTAGATAGCTATGACTGGGTCATGGTGCCCAACGTCTATGCAATGAGCCAAAACGCCGATGGTGGCTTAATAACGACCAAACCCTACTTCAGTGGCTCGGCGTACGTAAAACGAATGAGCAACTATAGGAAGGGGCCGTGGTGCGATATCTGGGATGGACTTTATTGGCGGTGGATCGATCTTCACCAAGAAACCCTATCGTCCAATCCTCGATGGTCGATGATGTGTGCCATGGTGCGTAAGATGGATGCCCAAAAGCTCGCCGCCCACCATCAAGCCGCCGAGACATTCCTGGAAGGGCTCTGAACGCGAGTCATGCGTCAACGGACGAAGAACCGGTCGGCCTGCGTGCCCAATTAACGGCCATCAGTCCCGAAACGGGGGTTTTTCGAGGTTTCCGCGCAGTTTTCCCACTTGTCGAATCGGCAAGCAGACGACTATTCTGCTTAGTAGTCAACGTCAACTTGTTGCGCGGCGTGTGCCGCGCATTGGATCTCGTAAGGAGTTTAGCCATGAAACGCAGCACTACCGTGTGCTTGATGGGCTTGGTCGGCCTGGCCGGGTGTTCAGATCCGGCAACGCCTACCAGCTCAGGCCCAGCCACATCGCAGTCCGTAGAAAGCGCCGACAACGAAGCGGCGACCTTTGTAAGCCTCAAAGTCCCGAACATGCACTGAGCGTCTTGTGCCGTCTCGGTCCGAGACGATTTGACCAAGATTCCCGGCGTTACCGAAATCAACGCCGATACCCGCAACTTGCGGTGTACGTTCAAGGTGACTGATCCCGACGTTGACTACAAAGCGGAAATTGCTAAGTACGCAAAAACCAATAGCCACTTAGCCGACTACCAATTCGAAGAGTAGACACAGAACTCTCTGCAAACTACTCCCAAACCACCCCTGGCTGGCCCGCCCAGTCAGGGGTTTTTCTGTCGCGGCAAATCCGTCTACGAGACCTTCGATCAACATCTTGCGGCGCCACAGCTGGTGTGACACTCACAGATCAGTCAAAGGCTACTGCTCCCAGATAGCCCCGATCTTCGCTTTCCAAAGCTGTCGATTGAATTCGGGAATTCGCTCATCCGCCAAGGCTTGCCCCTGTTTGCGAAGGGTCGTCCACTGACCGTCCAGTTCCATGCGACGTGCCTTGACTGAGTTGGTTAGGCGTGGAAGTCCACTTTCGGTTTGATTGATTAGAAACAAATAGTCAGCGGTGAACTTGTTGGGGAAATTCTCGACATCGTCGTAAGCTTTGCTCTTTCGCTGGACCATCAGTTCATCCCACTCGCGAAGCTCATCGGCCAGTTTTTCACCCTCTTCAACCAGCTCGACATGCTGATCGTCGTCTTCAATTCGCTTGAGTAGATTGCGAAGCTGCTCCTGTTGTTTGTAAAGCCGGTTGGTCATTTCGTGCATCTCCGTCAGCTGCTGTTCCATGCCGGACATGAAAGCGTGGAAGTCCCCGTATTCCTTTGATGAAATGTCATACAGCGGATTTGGGCTAATCTCGGCCTCAGTCGTTGATACCAATTCATCTCCAACGAACAGCTGAAGCGTATATTTGCCTGGACTCGCTTTATGCCCTCGGTAGCTGCCCTCGATATAAGCCTTGGGAATGCCTGGCATATTCGGATGACGCATGTTCCACACAAAACGATTCAGACCGGACCGCTTGGGCAGCTTGGCTAGAGAGGGAGGACCGCCCGCGTATTTGATATGAGTCTCGTCTTTCTCGGAGGTAAATGTGTTTACGATCTCCGACTGACTATCCAGGATCTCTAAACGAATATGCTGTTCATCGTCTAGTTTCGGTAGGTGGTAGTAGATAACGACGCCGCTGGCAGGATTTACACCGCGCAGTGGATGGGCACCGTCGAAGTCTTCGTCGGTTGAATTGAGTTCGCTACTGTGCGAAGAAAGGAACGCTCCCGCAGGTTCAAACAAGTGTGCAGAACCGTCCGTGGGCATCTGTTGACGAATCAACTCAAGGTCATCGAGGATCCAAAACGACCGACCAGAGGTAGCTACTACGATGTCATCGTGGCAGATCAACAAGTCTTGGATGGGCGTGATGGGCAGGTTTAGCTGAAACAAGTCCCAATCTTCGCCATCGTTGTGGGAAACATAGACTCCCGTTTCAGTGCCCGCGAACAACAAACCCTCGCGCTCAGTGTCCTCGCGCACCACTCGTGTAAATGCTCCGTCTGGTATTCCGGTGGATATCTCTGTCCAGGTCGCCCCAAAATCCTCTGTCTTGTACAGACCCGGCCGCTTGTCGCCAAATTTGTAGCGGGTAGTGGCGATGTAAGCCTTTTCAGGGTCGTGTGGCGAGATTTCTATCGCATTGATCAAGCACTCATCAAGGTCTTGTGGCGTTACGTCCGTCCAGGTCTTTGTTCCGTCGCGGGTTAAGTGCACCATTCCGTCGTCACTGCCGGTCCAGATCACGCCTGCCTGGTGAGGTGATTCGGCGACGTAGCTGATCGTGCCGTAGTTTTCCGCTCCAACGGCTTCGACCGTCAGCGGACCACCTCCCTTACCCTGGCGATTGTCCTGGTTTCGAGTCAGATCTGGGGAAGCCTCTTCCCAGGTCAATCCGCGGTCACGCGTGCGCAGTAAAAACTGGGCGGCATGGTAAAAGGTATCGTTCTCGTGGACTGAACGGATGACCGGCGCGTTCCAGTTATAGAGGTAACGCATTTCGCGAGCGGCCTTACCGAGATACTGAATCGGTGCGGCCATAATGTTGGTGCCCGTCGCCGTTTTGGAATCATACAGTTCGATTGTGCCCAGATAGCTGCCCCCCATAACGTACCTGGGGTCATACGGATCAAAAGCTAGGAATGCGCTTTCGCCACCAGCAGAAGGACTCCAGCTAGACTCTGTAATCCCGCCACTGCCCAGTTCCAGACTCGCGATGGATATCGACGAGTTATCTTGCTGGCCACCGTAGATGCGATACGGAAACTGATTGTCAGAAGCGACGCGGTAGAATTGTGCGGTCGGCATATTGCTTTGTCTTGACCAATGCGCTCCTTGATCGAACGAGATGGCCGCACCACCATCGTTGGCGATGACCATGTTGTTTGAATCAGTTGGGTTGATCCATAGATCGTGATGGTCACCGTGCGTTCCGCTGAGCGTCTCCCAACTCTTGCCACCATCAATTGATCGCAGTGCCGACGCGCTCAATACGTACACAGTGTGTTCATCGCTCGGGTCCACGAAGACTTCGGTGTAATACCATGCTCTTTGGATAAGTCGGTGATCTTGGCTCACGCGGGACCATTTTTCACCCCCGTTGGATGATACGAATAGCCCGCCTTTCTCCTCCGAGCTATCACTCTCGAGCAGGAGATAAACTTTGTTGGGATTGCTTCGCGAAACTGTAATGGCCGACTTCCCCTTTTCTTCAGGCAGGCCATCATGAATCTCGCTCCAGGTATCGCCTCCGTCACTTGATTTGTAAATCCCGCTGCCCGATCCGCCACTGATGATCTTCCATGGCTTGCGCTGATGGTGCCACATTGCAGCATACAGCACCTGGGGATTTGAGACGTCTATTGACAGCTCAGCGCATCCGCTTAGTTCGCCGACGAAATGCACGCGATCCCAGGATTTCCCGCCATCAATACTGCGATAGACACCGCGTTGCTGCGAAGGCCTATAAAGCGATCCTTGTGCAGCCACATAAACGATGTTGGGATCTGTTGGGTGAATGCAGATCCGGGAAATGTGCTCGGTTTCTGCCAAGCCGAGATGCTGCCAGGTCTTGCCACCATCGGTGGACTTGTAGACGCCATCGCCATGGGACGTCATGACGCCGCGAGGTGCGTGTTCGCCCATGCCAACATAGACGACGTTGGGCTCACTTTCTGAAACTGCAATTGCTCCGACCGAACCGGTGCCGAAGAAGCCATCAGAGACGTTTTTCCAGTGGTGCCCGCCGTCGAGTGTCTTCCACACGCCTCCGCCGGTTGTGCCCATAAAATACGTTTGGGGCTTTCCGATGACTCCACTTGCACACACCGATCGCCCGCCGCGAAAGGGTCCGATGCACCGCCACTTAACGGCTGCGTAAAAGTCATTCGGACTCGCATTCTGACCTGAATCTTGTGCCTGGAGCGAAGTGCCCCCCTGACACACGAGTCCGCAAAGCAAGAAGACGGCGAATCGCACGGTGGTATGGCGACTGTTCATGATGCTGTGTTATCCCTTGGCGTTCCCATCTGCTGGGCTAGAAATGATCCGGTGCGGTACTCATAGGCCGCTCGTCACAGTCCATCGTAGTCGGCGAGTCACTGCCGGGAAGAATCTTGCCGCAAACCGCCCATGGTTCCCTCGGCATTTCCAAGGGTTTTTGCAGAAGCGGAGCAGAGACTCGCCCACAACACGCGGGCGAAGAGCCCGACGGAAATCCAACATACCGCAACGCAAAACACACCAGCGCTGCACTGGGCGCAACAGTCAGACAAATGATGGGCCATTGTCCAAGTGAACAAATTAGACCAGTTAAAAGTGGGAAGGACCCGCGATGGGGGCGTCTGCACTTGGGTTATGCCGTTGCCAAAAGACCACCAAGTTGTTGTGTAACCTAGGATACAGGTTGGGCGACGATCATCGCGTAGACTCTTCGTGGCCTGGAATTCAGGATCGTCCGGTAAGGGACAATCACAGGCTGTCGTTTGAGCCTGCTGTCTTTCCTCCAATGCTATCCCGGCATACTGAATGCCCCATTCGTTTCAAAACCGAATCCGCCGCGTTGCAATCCTAGTGACAATCATTGCTCTCTGGGGTGGAGCTTTCCGCGCGTCCCTGGCTATCGCGGAGCTAGATCTGGGATATGCCGCTGGTTTATGCGGAGCATGGGGTTGTTTGCCACAAACGGCACCGCTGCTATCCGTACATGCAATGTGGCTTACCCTGATTTTGGGAGGAGCCTGGCTTGCCCGCTTGGCGGTCCCCTTGCTGCGATCTCCAGCCCCGTGGCTTGGAATGACGTGTGCTGCCATGCTTGCCACACTGGTACTGCTGGGGTTTGATACATACACCTACCTCGAAAAAGGAGGAACGGCAGCAGACGTGGGGCGACGTGCGTTATTTTGCTTATGTACCTGGACCGACTTGCCACTAGTGCAGATCATTGCAACCTGCAGCGTTAATTGGTGGGCAGCGGTTGCTTTGGCCAGCCGTTGATTGCGGGTTGCAGGTTGCAGCCGGCGCGACGCCATCCAGGCCTTCTCTCTTATCATGCTTGGCAGTGGATTTGTGCCAAACGATGGCCAAACTACGCCATTTCCTTCGACTTAAATCCAGCGTGCCATAGTGGCCGGATTATCTCACGGCACGAAAAAACCCTTGGAAACAGTCGCATATCTGCGTATTTCCAAGGGTTTTTGCAAGTAGCGGAGGAGGGACTCGAACCCCCGACACGCGGATTATGATTCCGCTGCTCTAACCAGCTGAGCTACTCCGCCGAATTGTTGTTTCACCCGTGTTTTGCTGGGTGAACTCTAGCCCGAGCTTGTGACTCGGAAGGCATCAACTGCTGCGCGCAAATTGGCGTTCAGTTCGAAGCAGATGCAGGATTCTAGCGACTCACCGCGCGATCGAAAAGCCGATAAACCGAATTGCCATAGTCGGATTTCCGCCCGACGCCCACGCTGCGGACCGCTGGGCAAAAAAGATTTGCGGATTTACGCATGAATCTGGCCCCTGGTATGACTGGCAGGCCGCTCTGGATCTGTAACTGTTTGAAATCGAAACCGTGATTCGCGAGAAGGTAACCCCGGACTCGAATCTCAAGATCGCGGTTCCAATCAGCTTCTCTCGAGATCGGCCTCCACCGTGTTGTATTCGATTTCCCCCACAAGAACGATCGGATCAACAAGCCGTTGACGATGGGGATCAGCATCGACAAGCCGAGCCGAATTGTCCCGGAGAAGCCGTCGATACAGCGATGCCTTAAAACGGCGAGCTGTATAATCAAATGAGAGACAGCGCGGCTTATGCAAATCGGTTATGTCGCTTTGAAGAACTGAGGAGCATCATCACAACCCTTGATCAATTCGTTGCACATCTTGAAAACAACGGTCTGGCGGTTGATGAGCTACGCAAGCGCGATGCATTTGCGACCCACAAAAATTGGGCCGCTGTATTCGGGCAATTTGACAATCGTACCCGCCACCGGCAGGGCTCCCAGCTGTGGATGAATTCCTCTCGATACCTAGCCGACAATTTCTCATCCTATTCCTTCCTAGTTGTGTGACGGCCTTTCCCGTGTCAACTAATTCCCGACCGTGTGCCGTGCTCGCTGCCACCGGAATGCCTGTCGATTTGTCTCCATTTTGCAATCTAGAATTTGCGCTTACGACTGAATCATACGAATGGACCCTGGTTCACACTCACGAAGACTGGGCATTTGGAGGTCCTTATTTTGTCTGGGCAACGGACATCGTCGCCGGAAACGTCACATAACAACACACCGAACCAGCCACCGATACATAGCGACTAGTTCCAGTGGTCGGCTAATTATTCACAACTCTTAGCGTCCGGAGCGGCGTGAATGCCACCGTCCTATTGCAAGCCGCGGAGCCAATGCCGCATCTAGGATTCAGCATTAAGACCGTTCTTATATTTGTCGCGTTGGCAGCTGTGCTTTCGATGGCTCTACGGTCACGTTTCAACCAGCCCGAACAATATTCAAGACAATTGCTGAGCTCTCTGCTCGAATCTAATCGTGCCGTACTCGTTGCAATCGATGCGAACTGGGTCAGCAATCGACCACCGGGGCGTTTCACAAGCCTTTCCATGCGAAGAAAACTCCAACAAATCGGCGTGGCGACACTCCACGCTGATTTCACTGAGGGATCGATGGAAGTCCGTGATCTTCTGGTACGTCATAAATCGAATTCGGTTCCGATGTATCTCCTGTATTTTCCCGGTGCAGAGAGCAAGCCGGTGAACATCCCTGATTCCTTTGAGCTCGTATATGATGAAGAAGCTCAGGGCCGACTTTTAAGCTGGATCAAAGACCTGCTGCAGAAAAGTACAACCCGCTCGTTCAACTCACCGAACTTTGAATAACCTTGCATTATCACCACTCGTGGCGACCCTATTTCCGCGGTGTTGACGTTCCAAATGAATCCGTACAAACCACCAACTCGAAACATTGAGCGTGCCTCGCCAAAACCGAAGTGTGATTGGTGGCGGCATATCTTTTCTGGAGGAACCGCGGGACTAATTGGCCCATCGTTCTTTGGCTCTATCGCCTGTTTTGCGGAACCATTGCGAAGGTCCGTTTGGATTTTGACCGCTGCACCGGTGATCGGATTTTCCGCTGGGCTTGCCTTTTACTACTTCGTTACAAGGCCAATCGGAAATGAATTCGCCGAGAGGCGCAGACTGCGGGAGCATCCTCCGCAAAATGAATAATCCCAATCATTTCAATACCGAAAGCACCGGAGATTCGCGTCACTTCAACGCATACTGTCCCCAGACAGTTTGGCGTTGCCAAATGATCACTGCCGTTCACCGAGAATAAGCATGGAACCTATCAACAAAAGTGAGTTAACCGCGCTACTTGCCGATAAAACGCGTTTGTCGGCCCAAGACATATCACGCGTCCTAAAAACGCTCGGCGAAGTACTTAGTGAAAACATGCACCGAGGTGTTTCATTGCCTGGCGTCGGAGAAATGAAGCGGCTACGGCGATCGCAGAATACGGAGCAAGCTCAACACCAAGCCAACGAGCATCTACACGACATTACAGTGGTTCTTCCTGACTCCGCATTCGAAGATAAAGTTGCCTGGAATGTAGCAGCAGCCGAATTCGGTCAATGGCTCCCCAAAGATCCAGAACCAGGCGCTCCACTGGATGAGCACAAGCTCGTAGTGGAAGCTCCTACGAATTCAGTGCCGACCAACACCCCCGAAATGGACGCGCCACCAAGATTCAAGGTTGGAGGGACGCCCGACTGGCTTGAGTCTCCAGATATCCCGCGATGCTGTGGAACTGGCATGACATTCTATGCGCAATTGGATACTTCGTTCCCTCCGGACTTTACCTTTTGGGATTGTGCAATGATCTATATTTTCGTCTGCAACTTTTGTGGTTCTCACGCGACCAAGGTGCAATCCTACTGACTCGGAGAACTAAACAATTCGGAGAACTAAGCAACAGGGACGAAGTCGCCGAGCTTTTGCCCGGGCCCACGCAGTTTTCCCAGAACCAGTGAAGAAAACTGCAGAAGTTCCAACATCGAAAGGAGAGCGGTAGTTCTTCACGATCCTCACCCGAGGCGAACGATAGAGCGAACAGCAACATACACGCGAGCCGCCGATTTCATCTGCCTTATCAAGTTTTGGTTTCCGGGGACCGTTTGATGGGCGTCGTTATCTTGCAACAAAACGCCTGCACCGGAGCGCCCCCCTCGAACCGACGACGCATGACGCGTCGCGTGCTGTGTGTGCTAGATACATTTCAGGATGTCTTGAAAAACGACTTCCTGGGCATGGACGTCCTGGGAATGAGGCAACGGAAATAGATTGCCGGCCCAGAGTAAATGTCCAACGCGGAATGAATGTCCAAGTTGCATTAACTTGCGAAGCCGCAAGACTTGATGTGGCGGTCTGGCCCCTCTGCCCGACCGCGACCGGCACCCAACATGGGGTAGGGACAAAACTTCGCTGCGAATTAGAATCTTTAGTAATCGCCCTTCTTGGACCCTTAACACCCCCAAGTTTGAGTAGATACGCAATGATGATTCGTTCGATCTGTGCCGGGCTACTTTGGCTATCGTTTAGCCATGTTGCCAACGCGGATGCCATACCGGCTAACCTTATATTTCTAGGGCAGTACGAATATGACGTTGCCAATTCCTTCGCGGATCCCGGCCTGATTGGAAACGCTTCGCATTCGGGTTCCATTTTTTCCCGGGTGGGGGGAGTGGATAGCACGACCACATTCTCCGACGGCGCGATCGACTCGGGCGCGAACCCACTCAGTTCGTTCTTCTCGATGCATGGCGGCGGAATCGCGGGAGGTGGCGACGGCTTCGGTGGCTCGTCGGTGGCCTCGGCCGGACTGGATGGGGAGTTTCGGGTAGATACCGACCAGGTTACGGTGCCTCTGATCGTGGCAAATAATACCTCCCAGGCTTACGAGATTGTGTTTAATCTGTCGTTTGACCATACCGTTTTCTCCGCAGGGACCGCTAGCTACGTACGAAGCGATATCGAACTGAACAGGGAAGGGAGTGCCATACTTGCGAACGAGATTGTCTCAGACACCCTCGTGAGTAACGAAAAGGGCGGTGTGGAGACCGGAGATAAAGGCGGTACGGTGACCGACAGCGGCGAAATGTTGTACACGTTCACCCTCGCGCCCGGAGAATCGACGGCATTTGATATCGACTACACGTCCGAAAACTTCTTCATACCGCCTGACGGAAACGTTACGAGCTCAGCCAACTACTTCCTGTCAATCGATAACATCACTGCGGTTCCTGAACCGGCGAGCGGAGTGGTTGGGTTCTTGGGGATGGTTGTCGTTCTGTTGAAACGGCGACGCACCGCAATCGCGGCTTAGATCGCCCCAATATCTGCAGCGGAATGAGTGCCAGCTGCAAACGCACAGGAAATGTCTTCCACACCACCTGACAGAGGTGTATTTTGCCCTTTCGGCAGGTTGGGGAACTTGTAAGATATCGGCATCTGCGCCAGAGGTTCGTTTGCAGCTCGGCCTGCACTAGCGAACGCTTTGGCTTCCGAACGTCTCTCAAAAGTAGTCGTGCTTTCTACGGCGCTGGAGACTCCCGGCAAAATTTGCCCGCCTAGAGTTGGCGGCAACAATACGACTGTAGTTCGTCGATTTTGGTTTTAGGTAGAAGTAATGGACCTCTCAAAAGTACGCAACATTGGCATCAGCGCTCACATCGACTCGGGTAAAACAACCCTTAGTGAGCGAATCCTGTTCTACACCGGCCGGATTCACAAGATTGAAGAGGTCAAGGGTGGCGGTGACGGCGCGACCATGGACCACATGGAGCTGGAGCAAGAGCGCGGGATCACGATCACCAGTGCCGCAACCAGCGTTTCTTGGGGTGGACCACACGCTGACCACATCAAGACTCCTCACCATATCAACCTGATCGACACACCTGGTCACGTCGACTTTACCATTGAAGTTGAACGTAGCCTTCGCGTGCTCGATGGTGCGGTATTGGTACTTTGTGCTGTTGGTGGCGTTCAGAGTCAGTCGCTGACGGTTGACCGTCAAATGCGCCGATACAACGTGCCTCGTTTGGCCTTCATCAACAAGATGGACCGAACGGGAGCGGACGCACACAAAGTCGTTGCGATGATGCGCGAAAAGCTAAATACCGACGCTGTACTCGTTCAGCTTCCGATCGGAGCCGGCGAGACGTTCTCGGGCGTTATCGACCTGGTCACGATGAAGAAGCTTACCTTCACCGGCGACCAAGGCGAAACCGTTGAATACAGCGACATCCCAGCTGATATGCTGGACGAAGCCAAAGAGTACCGCGCCGCGATGCTCGAGAGCATGTCGATGTACAACGACGAAATGATGGAATTGCTCCTGAGCGAAGAAGAGGTCTCCGAGGAGCTAATCCACAAGGTGATCAAAGATGCCGTTCAGAACCAGGGCTTCACGCCTGTGTTCGTCGGTAGTGCGTTCAAGAACAAAGGGGTGCAACCACTTCTTGACGGAGTTGCTCGCTATCTGCCTAGTCCTCTAGAACGGGAAATTTCCGCTCGGAAGGTAGACGACGAAACCCAGAAGATGGCCCTTAAGCCTGATCCAAATGAACCCTTCGTCGGAATGGCTTTCAAGATCGTTGAAGATCCTTACGGCCAGCTGACCTTTATGCGAATCTACCAAGGTTCGATCAAGAAGGGCGAAATGTACATCAATCAGCGAACGGGCCGAAAGGACCGGTTCAGCCGGATCGTTCGGATGCACTCCGATGATCGCGAAGAAATCGATGAGGCGGGAGCTGGCGACATCGTGGCCATCATGGGCATCGACTGTGCCTCCGGTGAAACTTACGCCAACGAGCGCGATTTCTGCACGCTGGAAAGTATGTTTGTTCCCGAGCCTGTGATTAAGGTGTCTGTCAATCCTGCCAGCCGTGCAGACTCTGACAAGATGGGTAAGGCGCTGCAGCGTTTCCGCAAAGAGGATCCAACGTTCCAGGTCTACAACGATGAAGAGACCAACGAAACGATTATTTGCGGAATGGGTGAGCTTCACCTAGACATCTATATCGAACGGATGCGTCGCGAGTATAAAATCGATATCGAAGCAGGTGCTCCCAAGGTGTCGTACCGCGAAGCGCCTGGCAAGGCTGTACCATTCGATTACAAGCACAAGAAGCAGACCGGTGGTTCGGGACAGTTCGCTCACATGAAGGGTGAAATGACTCCAATCGACCCGGAAGGCGAAGAGCTATTTGTCTTCGAAGAGCATATCGTCGGTGGCCGTATTCCTAAGCAGTTTATTCCACCGATTGAGAAGGGAATGCGAGACTCGCTCAACAAGGGACCGCTCGCTGAGTACCCAGTTGTTGGTGTGAAGATCGACCTCAACGATGGTAGCTACCACGAAGTTGACTCTTCGGAGCGTGCGTTCTACATCGCGGCTCAGGGTTGCTTCCGTGAAATCCTTAGATCTTCCAATCCAATGCTTCTTGAGCCAATCATGAAGTGCGAACTCGAATGCCCAGAAGAGTATCAGGGTGACGTTGTTGGCGACGTGATTCGCCGACGTGGCCTGGTGGGTTCGACCGATGTCCGCGACAACGTTTCGTACATCATCGCCGAAGTTCCCCTCGCTGAGACGTTTGGTTACGCTACCGACCTGCGTAGTATGACCAAAGGCCAGGGTACTTTTACGATGGAATTGCTCGCATACCGTAAGGTACCGAACAACGTTCAAGATGAAATCGTTGCCGCTCGAGCGAAGAAGGAACTTGCCGGCGCCAAGTAGGCACCGCTGTAACACTTAGATACGCAAGGGGCGTGCTTTCCACAAGGCACGCCCCTTTGCATGCGCTGATTGTGCTGCGACAGCGATGCTGCGGTACCCCGGCGACGGTGCGTAGACAACGGCGTTGCTTTCCGTCATGCCATGTGGCTTGCATTCAAATTCGTACGTAAGGCCTCTGTTGCGATTGTCAGCAATCTGGTGGAGCCACGACGGACATTTGTCGCAATGCTGAACGACGATGAATACAACTGCGGCTGGAATCCCCGCCCGAAGCGAAGAACACTTGCCTGGCGAATCGAAACATGATGTTTTGGATGCACTGGATAGTCCTACTGCTAGCGGCAACTGGGAATTGCGGTTTTTGGTTGTACTGCTTCAACCGGGCGAATTCGACTGGGCTCCCTCGCCGAGCTACCAAGCGGATCGAAAAAGTGATTGTCATTCTCTGCTTTGCGATCCCGCTGGCGATCGTTTGGCTTGAGTGGCCTGATCTGCGCGCTTGGCTAGCGTCTGAATCTCTTCTGCCCACCAGTTCGATGCTTCGGCTCTGGATCGCCGGCAGTCTATTGGCGTTAGCCTTGCTTGGCCCATTTTGGATTGAATCGCGTCGGTGGCTAATTCCCCCTGCCAATCTGGTTCGACTAGAATCGACAGAACACGACGTTGCACGTGAGCTTGACCGCCAGCATCCGCCCGCCGTTGCCACTGGAACGAAATTGACCGACTTCCTAGATGCCCTTCCGGCCAACGACATTACCAAGCTGTCGGTCTCCCGAAAAACACTGCGTCTTGATCGCAGCGTGCCTGGTGCGACTGGGCTTACGATCGGCCATATTTCCGATTTGCACTTTACAGGTCAGTTCACGCTAGACTTCTACCGATACGTGCTCGGCCGTTTCCAGGAGTTGTCGCCCGACCTAATCGCGGTTACCGGGGATATCATCGACTATCCAAAGTGTTTGACGTGGATCGCCGAGCTCCTTTCCCCACTCAAGGCTCCCTTGGGGTGCTACTTTGTGTTAGGCAACCATGATCGCCGGCTTCCAGATGTTGACGAAGTCAGTCGGTTGCTGTGCAAAGTCGGCTTTACAGACCTCGGGCAGGCTGATGCGCACATTGAGGCCAACGGGCGGCGGGTTGCACTTACCGGCAACGAACTTCCTTGGCTACGACGACGGGCCTTGGATTCTGCGGCCGGAGCAGGGCCAGACAGAGACTGGCCGATCGACAATCCGGAGGTCCTTCGGCTGGGGCTAAGCCATGCACCGGACCAATTACCATGGGCTCAAGCAGCCAATATCGACTTGATGCTGGCTGGTCATACCCACGGCGGGCAGGCGAGGATTCCAATGGTTGGACCGATTGTAGCGCCCAGCCGCTACGGTAGCCGGTTCGCCTCGGGAGTATTCCTACGTCCACCGGTTCTGATGCACGTTTCCAGAGGGGTGGCTGGCACACACCCGCTTCGATTTCGCTGCACACCGGAAGTCTCGCTGCTGACTATTGAGTAGCACTCGTGACGCACTTGGCCTCGACGGCCCGAAATGGCGAGCAACGGCAGCTTGTTGAGCAGTGGCCATGACAATAACCTGCCGCTTGGCGGAACGATCTGTTCAACAGTCCGGTCAATACTCGCGAATTCGCATTTCCTTTCCGCCCAGGCATTAGGCGTACCCTACACTTGTGGACGCTTGGCTGCGCTTTGGCAGCGGTGCCGATTCAGATTGGCGGTTTTTCGTACTGCGGAGCTCGCTTTTCTCGGCATGCGAACGCTCGAATCAGCGCGACTCTCCCTAGCCAGGGCGAGCTCTTGTGATTCGGTCATCGTTTTGTTTTTTTTCGACGCTCGAGGACCAATCGCTGGGCATGTGAC
>DNPC01000084.1:0-374 GCA_003501565.1 Planctomycetaceae bacterium
AGCCGGCGCTGAAAACACCGTCTGGCTGATGAAGGAAATGGATGTAACCCAGTGGGGAATCGTCGCCGCCTTGTTCGTTGTAGCCGGATTCATGTGCCTCCGTTCGCAACTCTAAACG
The DNA here is from genome assembly GCA_003501565.1 of Planctomycetaceae bacterium. GTDB lineage: Bacteria > Planctomycetota > Planctomycetia > Pirellulales > Pirellulaceae > Aureliella. The sequence goes on from DNPC01000084.1 coordinate 119, forward strand.
GGTAGTTGCTGCCAGCGACCCAGCAGCTTCTTCTAAACCATTGATTCGGCTTGCCTATCCCGCAGGTTCTGTGCTGAAACTCTTCTGCGGCTGATTCAGTGTGGCTTCCGAGCTTGGCGATAACTGTTAAGGACCTGGCAGCCGCTGCCGAAGGCTGCTAATCGATTAGCCGTGGGCCAACTCACCTTTTAGCGATGTCTGGAAATCCAAGTTTAGGAACCTATCCGAAACCACATTGGCCGATCGGCGTTAGCCG
>DNPC01000084.1:472-4370 GCA_003501565.1 Planctomycetaceae bacterium
GGGACTAACGCCCCGCGGCTGATATTCGGTTCAAGGTTTCGGTTAGGTTCTAGGTATCGCGCTGCGACATAAGCGTCTTAGTGCCAAACAATGCGGCTCGACGGTCGAATTTTCATCGGCGAGAGCCATGGTACCAGGCGGAAGGCCGATAAAGCTGTACGCTGCATCGGTGCTTTGAATTCCCTCACTCGCGGGCCACTAGCCTGCTCAGAGTTCAGAAGAGGCCGCTTCCTCGCTCCAAAGTCATCACTATCCACGCCGCTGAACTTGACCGTCCCATTCGATCCTCCCGCCCAAGAACTCGCGCCTGGGAAATTCAGCCTGAAAAGCCGCACTTGGGCCTGCACTGCGATGCAGATTTGTGCGCTGGAAGAGAGGATGGCGAAAATCAGCAGGGCGGCTCGTTTCCTGGGTCTGAGCCAGAATTTTGGCAGCAAATGATCATCTCGCAACGAAGCGATTTGCCTCGACAAAACATGGCAGACTGTGTCATTAGCCCCAAAAGCATCAGCTAGCATTCCAGGCTTTTGCACGCTTAAGCTTAAGCATTTCGTTGGAAAAAGACCACAACTGGGCTATTCGCGACGGTATCTGACGCACAATAGATGCAAACCGCAGATCTTTCCTAATCGCCTGAACGATACGTCGTCGATTATGAGATACGTATAGTTGCAGCCACGCTCGTGGACGGCGCGAAGCGGATTCGTTAGCTTATGAGGCCACGCGAGCGTATTATTCCTGCCGATTTGGATGCTCAAAGCATATGACTGACGGCTTCTACTCAAAGAAATCCTTCTTCGGGGTACCCAATGCGCTGATCTGCTTGATGATCATCTTCTTCTTCGTACCGTTCGCCGGACGAGGTGCGAGGATGGCGTTGCAAAAGACAGAAAACAACGTCAAAGATTGGCTTCCCAGCGACTTTCGAGAAACCGAAGAACTCGCCTGGTTTGCGAAGAAATTCGTCAGCGAGCAGTTCATCGTCGCAACTTGGGAAGGCTGCCGTGAAGGCGATCAGCGTTTGCGGATGTTCGTCAGCAAGCTGCGACAAGAACAGGAACCACCCGCCGACGACAATGAGTCTTTGACGGCTCGAGCTCGAAAAGTCCTTGGGGCGGACGTCAAGTTGTTCGTCGATGCCGACCTGCATTACAACTGGGGCGGCAAGCAAGAAAAGTGGCTCAAGGATGGATCTGGCCAAGCCTATTACATCACGCCAAGTGGTCGCCTCCATCGCTGGGAAGGCAATCCAAACGTCGTCGGCGCCGCCTGGCGGGCAGTAGCTCGTGCAACTGGCAGCTTCAAACTCGAGGGACAGTTCGTTGGGCAACTCGGCGAGATGGGCACCGATGAGCTTCCTAATCCCTATTGGGACGACCCACGCCTGATTGCCGCACCGTTATTTAAAACGATTGAAACTGGCCCCGATACCGTCGCGATGCTTGCCGGAGAAGGCGGTGCACTCTACGAAAGCAGCAAACCTCAAGCGGGCGAACGGGCAGCAATTAAGCGTCTTACAGGAACGCTATTCGGTCCACCGGTGCCAAGTGATTTTTCTTGGCAGGCTGATGCGCTGCCGCAACTCGTAAGCGAAGAAAAGCTGGCTGAGTTTCCAGAGACCTGGCAAGAAACCTGGGACTTGGTCATTCGCGGGTTTGTCGACGAAAATTTTGACGGTGACTTTGAAGCCTTCAAGAAGGCTGATCCGGTCAAACAATATGATGCTTGGTACGCCTTCTTCGATACTTTGGTGGTTGAACCGCCACCGCGACAAACCTGTGTCGTACTCACACTGACCGAAGCAGGTCGGGAAAACCTAGGCCGCGTCATCGGTCGCGGCATGTTGGGACAACCCAAAGGCCGCCTATTCGAAATCGCCGAAGAATGCGGCGTCGCCTCACCTCCGGTTCCCTCGACGGCACCGCCGCCATTTTCGTGGCTTGCGGCCAACCAACCACTTCCCAGTCCGATGATTCGTATTGGCGGGCCTCCGGTTGATAACGTCGCTATCGACGAAGAAGGCACGATCACTCTTGTGCGTTTGATTGGCTACTCCCTCGCGCTGGGACTGGGCCTATCTTATGTGCTTCTTCGTTCCGTTCGACTGATGAGCATGGTGTTCTTTGTCGGTGGTGTATCCGCAATGGCCGCCTTGGGCTTGGTTTGGTGGGGCGGGACCTCGGTCGACGCCATTCTCCTGACTATGCCGTCTCTGGTTTACGTTCTCGGTATGGCGGGCGCGATTCACATTGTGAATTATTACCGCGATGCCGCTATCGAAGGCGGACAAGAAGGCGCTCCAGAACGGGCAATCAGCCACGCGGTCATGCCATGCACATTGGCAGCGGTAACCACAGCCATAGGACTGGTTTCGCTTTGTTCAAGTAACATCTTGCCGATCCGCAAGTTCGGAATCTTCTCAGCGATGGGCGTGATGGCCACGCTAGTGTTGCTGTACTTGTTCCTGCCGTCCGCACTCACGATTTTCCCCCCACGCTTCAAGGCGATTAAGGAATCGAGCCAGCAGGCAACCGGTTCTATCCTACGCTTTTGGGAAGCGGTCGGTCGCTTCATTCTTCGCCGTCACTGGTACGTCAACGCCGTATGCTTGACAGTGTTCATCGGACTCGGGCTCGGTCTCACGAAGATCCAAACGGATGTTCAGCTGCTGAAGCTCTTCGATTCCAAGTCGCAAATCATCAGCGACTATGCTTGGCTAGAGAAGAATTTCGGACGACTTGTTCCGATGGAGTTAGTCGTTCGTTTTCCCAGCGAACTACAGCAGCCTACCGAGGTCGGCGAAGACTTCACCAAAGAAGATCGCAAGGAAGCTCGGGTCCAGCTAAATCTGCTCGAAAGAGCCGAAGCGGTCAGCCGCATCCAGGCAGTTCTTCAGAAGAAATTCGGGTATGAAGGCGAAAGGAAAATCGGCCGCGGCATGTCCGCGACCACCTTCCTGCGCGAGGCGCCCGGTGAAACAAGTGGTTTTAACGGACTTCGAACCGGCGTGGCCGGCATGCTCCAAAACAATCTGCCGGAGCTTCTGGAATCGGACTACATGGCGATTGAGGATGCTCAGGGGGCCGAGGGAACCGAGCTATGGCGGATCAGCCTGCGTCTAGGAGCACTGAACGACGTCGATTACGGGCAATTCGTTTCAAGCTTGCGGGCGGTCGTTGAACCCGTCGTTGCAAGCTACCAAGTTCGTAAACAAGTCCTCACGTCGATCGTCGAAAATCCTGAGAACGATCGCATGGTCGGTAGCGTTCTATTATTGGGTGCGTCAAAACCCAAGGGCGGAGTGACAGAACTGGACGGCTTGGGGTCCCCGACCGACGATCAACAGAAATTCGACATCTTCACTGCATCACTGCATCAGAACTTAATCAACCAGGTTGTTGCAGAGAAACGCCAAGCCTGGGCTGACCCTAGGGCCGCCAAGGGCAAAGAAGAGAAATTCCAGCGTTATATTGAGAGCATGGTCGCTCAAGCGGATTGTGTGGTCGTCCTGAAAGATGATCCGCTGTTCGATTTGGCCGCGATTAAGTCAGACGCGAAGGCTTTCGTTGACGCCCGCACAACCTTCGAAGCGATTGACGAAAACTCCATTCAGTCACGGGAGCCACTCGCGCGACCGGTTCAGCAAAGTGCTTACCCAGGCAACATGGATGTGGTTTACACCGGCGTTGTGCCTGTCGTTTACAAAGCTCAGCGGACTCTGCTAATCAGTCTATTCGAGTCAGTAGGATGGGCGTTCGTATTGATCGCAATCGTAATGATGTGCCTACTTTCGCCGGCGGATAGCATATTTACCGCTTTCAAACCCGCGAACTTGGCGCAGTCAATCGGCTCCGGCGCCGTCTCAATGATCCCAAACGTTTTCCCAGTGGTGATCATC
>DNPC01000270.1:0-2176 GCA_003501565.1 Planctomycetaceae bacterium
CAAAGTTACGACGTGTGATCCGTCCTGGAGTGTGTTGTGCAGAACTCATTGTTGCATCTCCTTTGCAGCCGTCTTGATAGCAGCCCGAATTCTTGGATAGGTTCCACACCGGCAGATGTTCCACATCTCCCCCTCAATATCCTCGTCAGTTGGCTCGGGGTTATCCTTCAACATGGAAGCCGCCATCATTATCTGGCCGACTTGGCAGTAACCGCATTGTGGAACGCCGTGTTCCTTCCATGCTTTCTGTACGGGATGGTTGCCATCTGGAGACAAACCTTCAATGGTTGTTATCTCCGACTCACCGACTTCGCCGACGGTTGTAACGCAAGCCTGTATTGCCGAGCCGTCCATGTGAACGGTGCACGCACCGCATTCGCTTACGCCACAACCGTATTTGGTGCCGGTCAAACCGAGCGTATCGCGAAGAACCCAGAGCAGGGGCGTATCTTCATCAACATTGGTCAGGTCGTGTACCTGCCCGTTCACTTTGATTTTCATGATCGAATCCTTAGATCAACCCAGCAAAGGTCGTGTTTCGAGGCCACGGCAACCCCGCCGGAAGATGAGAAGAACGTTTGACCGGGCGAATGGAACAACTTCTGGATAACGCAACATCCGAACTGCAGTTTCGGACCGAATAGTAGTTCAAGGTTGATGTCGTCGGGCGTAAAGCCATTTGCGAAATTCAGTTGTGTCGAATAGTTAGTTTAGCAAGTTATGCGAGGGGCGTGGGCAAGAGTCGTTTAGCGAAATCGACCGCAAGTGAGTTCGAGTTGAGATGCCTCACACTCTCCCAATAGGATCGAGCAAAAGCACGGATTACTTGGAGTAGCCGCTGGCAGGCCGAAGCGAAGCAGGCAAGCGTTGCGAAAAGTTGTTGAGTTTGCGCCTTGAATGCACAAGGGAGTTCATTCGGCTGGAGGTGTCTTAGTTGAACAGGGTCTTGGTTCAACAGGGGCTTGGTTCAGTGGCAGGCGGAACTAGACGCGTTTTGCATCACGAAGTGCAGGAAATGTCTCGCGCCATTTGCGTAGCGGTCCGATATCAATTTCACAACTGGCTGTCTGTTCGTTCGAGTCGAATTCGAAGAGTTGATTCCCGAGATGATCAAAGCCGGTGCTGCGACCGTCAAAGGTCAAATTAGGCTCTTCCCCACAGCGATTGACGCCGACTACGGCAGCCAGGTTCTCGATGCTTCTGGCTTGAAGAAGTCTGACCCAGTGTTCTGAGCGAACTGCCGGCCAGCAAGCGATGACCACAATCAACTCAGCACCAGCCAACGCCGCGGGCCGAAATAACTCGGGGAATCGGAGGTCGTAACAGATAAAAGGAGAGATCTTTATTCCATGCCAATGGAATATTTTGTAAACCTCACCCGCTGGATACTTCTCGCCTTCGCCAAACATGCTGAAAGGTTGCTGTTTGCGGTAGCGTACGAGTTCATCTCCGTTGGGTGCAAACGCAACTGCTTCGTTTGCGGCCTGGCCGTCTTCAGACGGTGACACGACGCCGCCTAGGATGCAACAATCCGTTTTGCTCGCTAGCCTGCGGAGGAGTTCTTCTGATTCACGTTCTGTAGTCTGGGCCGTAACGTCCACTTGCATGCTAAAGCCCGTTGCGAACATCTCGGGCAATACAATCAAGGAACCTGGTTCTGCTTCCAGCGACGATACCAGCTTTTCAACGCGAGCCAAGTTATGGGCCTTGTCTTGCCAAAGCATGTTCAACTGGACTGGATAAACCTTCATTGTCCGTCAGTCTCCGAGAGGCGCTGCGTTGTTGGTCTACTACTTCTGTTCTAGGGTAGTTGTAGCACTAGGAATCAGCTGCATGCAAACCAGTCGTTCGCGCCCGCGCAGGTAGAGTCGCCCGTCAGCAACAACGGGAGCTGCCCAACAAGGAGCCTGAAGTAGCGGTCTTCCATCATCAGCTCTCAGGCCGTCAAGCCGCGCGGATTTGACGACTTCGAATTGCTCGGGGCTTGGGCGAAGTAGTCGTAAGGTCCCATATTCACCAAGAGCGATTATGTAGTCGTCGATCGCCAAAACACTCACCCGCTCGTTACGTTCATCCGGGTGTTCGCGAGCCCGAAACCAGTGCATCCACTGAACACTACCTGTTTCCCAGTTGATGCACCGAAAATCGCTGTCGTTCGGATTTCGGCCGCTCCCGC
>DNPC01000270.1:2263-5098 GCA_003501565.1 Planctomycetaceae bacterium
ACACAGGAGTTGACCAATGGGCGCGAAAGTTGTTTTCGTCGCGCCGGCGTCCCGTGTCCTTCCAGACCACCTTGGGTACGAAGTCCTGATCAATCTCTAGCAGCACGCTCCCGATCTCATACGCCTCGGAAAGAAGGACTTGGTTGTCCCGAACGACCGGCACCGCAGCGTTCACGCTTTCCCGAAAACTAGCTCGCCATGGAAATGTAAACAAAGCATCGCCGGTCGCCGCATCGAAGGCTAGTAGACCTCGCCTCAGGAAAGCAAAGCCGACCGCGCGGCCATGAATCTGATGGATGCATGGAGACGAATAACTCGCTAAGTCATTCCCAACGCGATAAACCTCCTTACCTGTCAACTTGTCGAAAGCAACGATCGCAGTTCCATTCGGCTCAACTCGATCCAGTGTTCCGGTTGAATAACGCTGGCTTTCTTCAGGACTTCCGCCAACCATCACGATCAGAAGGCTCTCGTGAATGATCGGATTGGCAGCCACACCGAAGAAGTTGGTGATGACTCCGTATCGCTCGTTTGTGTCAATCTGCCATCGAGTTTCGTGTGAGTTTGCGTCGACACAACTCAACACACCACTTACGCCTAACAAATAGATGCGCTCTCCATCTAGCACCGGTGAGCAGCGGGGGCCGTTGTTGTAGTTGTAGGCATCTTGATACTCGGCCGGATGCTTCCAGCTCCAGAGTTGTTGACCATCAGTCGCGCGGTAGCAGGTCAGTCGTTCGGCACCATCGGCTCGGTCGAATTGGTACACACGACCATCTGCCACGGAAGGTGCTCCATAGCTTTCGCCAATCGGGGTCGTCCACAGCACGGGAGGAGCAGGCGCCCACAAGTCCGGTTCGATACCCCTCTCCGGCGACTGGCTGTCGCAGTTTTCACCCAGGAATCGTCGCCACTGGCCGTGTCCCTTGGCGTGTGAGACGACTTCGCTGCCAGCTGATTGCCGCTCACGGTCATCTTGGGGCAGTGTGGTGCTCTCCTGAGCTTGGGTGCAACCACTGAACAGGCTGAGGCAAGAAAGCAGGAAAACACAAATCAAAGCAGAATGTGGATTCACCCAAGCCCTTAACTGATCAAGACGGTGGAGCGATTTGCAGGGCGGTTGCAGTTGAGCAGCTAAGTTCATGCAATTAGGTCTTTGACAACGTGGCCCTTTACATCCGTTAACCGCATGTCGCGGCCTCCGAATCGAAATGTGCTCTGGGTATGATCAACACCTAGCAAGTGCAACATTGTGGCGTGTAGATCATGGACCTCCAATCGATTTTCGATGGCTTTGTACCCCCATTGGTCAGTCGCACCGTACACCGTTCCTGCCCGGACGCCTCCACCGGCCATCCAGATTGAAAACCCAAACTGATTGTGATCGCGACCGTCTTTTCCTTGGGCAAAAGGCGTGCGCCCGAACTCACCTGCCCAGACCACAAGCGTTTCGTCCAATAATCCACGATTTCGCAAGTCTTTTAATAGTCCTGCTATGGGTTTGTCGACGGCCCTAGCATTGTTTTCATGCCCCTGCTTCAAGTTGCTGTGTTGGTCCCAACGATCACCACCGCAACTGGGACAGGTCAACTCAATAAAGCGGACGCCCCGCTCAACAAGACGACGGGCGATCAAACATTCGGCAGCATAAATCCTGGTGGGCTTATACTCCGAATCCAATCCATACAAGTCTCGGATGTGTTGGGGTTCGTCCTCTAGTTTCATTAGTTCCGGGACAGTGCGTTGCATCTGAAAGGCGAGTTCGTAGTTGCGGATGGCAGATTCGACCGCATCGTCACTTCCAAACCGTTGGCCTGAAAGCGTGTCCAGCTGCTTGATCAGTTCGAGCTTCGCCTGCTGACGTGTCAGGTTTGGTTCTCGGGAAGTTATATTTGCTACAGCTGAACCGTGGGGCTGGAACACCGAGCCTTGATAGCTCGCAGGTAGGAATCCGTTGCCGAAACAATCTAGTCCGCCCGGAGGGATGAGACCTCCATTGAGCGCAACGAAGCCAGGCAGATTTTGATTCTCGCTACCAAGTCCATAGTTGATCCAAGCCCCCATGCTCGGTCGACCCTGCAGGCCACTACCGGTATGCAGGAAATAGTTGGCAAATGTATGCTCCGGAAACTCCGACATCATCGATCGCACAACTGCAAGCTCATCGGCGCAAGTCGCCACATGCGGGAACAGTTCGCTGATGGGAATGCCTGATTCACCGTGCTGCTTAAATCTCCAAGGGCTGGCAAGCACTTTGCCGTTGTTGTTGAATTGCGTAGGTTCAACTCGAAATAGCTTGTTTGGATCTTTCCCGTCGTATTTTGTCAGCGCCGGTTTGGGATCGAACGTATCGATCTGACTGGGACCGCCGTCCATGTACAAGAAAATCACGTTGCGTGCACGAGGCTGGTGGTGAGGACCGTGCTGAGCATTGGAAAGCGGGGTAACTTCGGCCCCGAATGCAGGATCTCGCAGCAGTGCCGCCAAGGCAACTGCACCGAACCCGCTTGAGCACTGACTCAGCATCGCACGTCGCGAAAAGTTTGGATATCTGTGCACAGGCATCATCTTAACGAATAAACATAAACTCTTTGGCGTTGATGAAAGCATGGGCCAGGTCACGCCAAGCCTGCTGACCATCTCCATTTTTACTGGCTGGATGACTGACCAAGAATTCCTCCGCGGCAGTCACTTCCGTCTCGGACGGTGCGCGTCCAAAGGCGGAAAGATACGCCACAGTTATTTGCTCTCGTCTGTCATTGCTCAGGGATGTAAATCGCGCTGCCCACTGATTGGCGACATCGTGGACCATGGGATCATTCAGCAAGATTAGCG
>DNPC01000268.1 GCA_003501565.1 Planctomycetaceae bacterium
CAACACCTGCCCTAACGGATTGAAAACCTTGGGTTGGAACGGTTCTGGTCGGAACGACAGCTTGCGTGCTCACAGGTGCGATAGGCTGCCGAGTTGAAGGCTGCATCGCCGGTGAATTCGCGCCGGAGTTGGCTGATGCTGGATTGCGGCGAGTCGCGGTAGTGTCAGCGGCCAACCCCTGCTCGGGGAGCAATGGTTGGGTTGCGTAGTAGTCAAACGGGACGCGTTCGTCCTGGCATACGTCGCAGCTACGCTTGCTGTGCTTCAGGCCATGTTGTTTACAGCAGGTTGTGCAGATGCACTTGATTGACCAATCATACTCGCAGACTTTCTTTTCTTTCTTCACCGGTTTCAATACGCAGATTGTGCGCACGCCACCACAGCGTCGTTTGCATTCCCAGGGCAATTTGATACCGGGAATGCAGATGTCTTTTGCTTCGACGTCGTAGCAGGTTACATCCTCGGTGCCTTCGCTGACCTCTAGGCTGCAGACCTTTTTGCCGCATAGCTGGCAGCAACGATCAGTGCACTGCGCACTGGAGAATGTTGACATGATGAGTGTCGTGGCTACGAACACGTAGAGCCGCGTTAGATTCTTCATTGGTGTATCCTATCGTTTCTGTGGCGTACCATTCGATTCTCGCACCGATTCGGAACTGATGGATCCGGGTGGCAGCACCAGAGGTTTAGAGTTTGCAGGGCCGTCGAATTTTCGTTAGAAATCGCACATGAAGCGTGTTCCAAGAATCCAGTAGTCGCCTCCATCGAATCCGCCGATTGGTCCGCGTTCACGGATGTCGCCACGGATCAGATTCATTTGCACCTTAGAATAGGCGGTCCAGTACCAGTTCAGTCCACCGGTGAATGACTGCCCCACCCCGCCGGTGATATCTTCGTCTGTCAGATCGATGTAGTCGTAACGGAACGCAAGTTGCCAGGCTCCCCAGCCGGTGCCTTTGCCACCGCACATTCGATCAACAAGGAAGAAATTCTCGAAGGGTTTGGCTCTTGAGAGCGTGCCTTTTCGGCGATCAAACGCCATGTGCTCACCTGTCAGGAATTTGGCTCCGTAGACGTAGAATCCATGGAAGAACAAATCATTGCCTGTTCCGGGCGTGAAATTGTCACGCTGCAGGAAAGAGCACATGTATTCTCCGGTAAACTGCCATGATCCAAGGTTCAAGACACTTTCCATCGCCAGGATTTCATACCACTGTGCTCCTGCGATCCGTCCGGTATTCAACCATCGAGAGTTGCTGCGAGCCAGCGGACGGGTGCGGAAGCGCGCTTCGTTGGCGTTAAGGTCATTGTCGGGTTGTCCGTCTGGACGTGCGACTGCGCCCGCAAGTGCCCAGTGGAAGTAGCCACGCCCACCGGAGGCTTCGTCGTACCAAGGCGTTCCGGAGATCCGTCCGTAGCCACCCATTTGCTTGGAATCACCGATGAACCGTCCGTCGCGCGAGGTGTTTTCGAGACTGTAAATTCCATAGGCCCAGTTCATCGATTCGTCGTCGCGGTGGCCATACATGGCTAGGCCAACGCGTCGAGCGTCTTCGTTGAACGACTCTACGATGAACGGTCGTTCTGCAAACACGTTGTAGCGCGAGCTATTGAGGTGGTCCAGACCTAGCGGTCGTTTCTGGTTACCGAGCAGCAAAGTGTGATTGCCGGGCAAGTTCTTCCAGCCCAAGTACACATCCTTGTATTCTGCGAATGATGGATTGTTGAAGTCGATCTGCATCCGCCACAACATGTTGGATGGTAAATCCCCGCTAAACTCCATTCGAATGCGACGGAATGTAAAACGGTCTTCTGGGTCATTGCCAAAGTTCGGTAGCGTGGACACTGGATTCTCCAGGAATCCGATTCCGGGGTCGGAATCCATAAAGTCCCAGAAATCCATGTGGATTCGCCCGCCAAGCTTGAACGTTGGCTTCTTAGCCGCGTCGGACTTTGCCTTCTTTTCGGCGTCAGAGCGGTTTCTGTACTCGTCTTCGAGTTCCTTCAGTCGCTCTTCCAAAGCCGCGATGGATGCAGCATCGTTGGTCGATGAGGCATCCTCGGGAAGTTCTTCTGTAACGCCGTAGTTGGGCACGTTACCATTCGTGCCGTGGGGCAGATATGGAGGCAACGGAGTTGACGCCGGTGTAAGGTCTAGTCCACCGATTGGCGAAGGAAGGGAGGCGTACTGAAAAGATGGATCTTGAATAGGCTCTTGGGCTAGCGCGGTCGACGTAGCGCTGATCAATGCAAGAGTTACGCAAGCCCGCCTGGCAATGTGGAGGAGCTTCATGTGGTCTGCTTCCATGCTTCCGCGTCTGCATGCGATGCATCCGCGCGTAAATCGTCGAAGTAAGCAATCCGTCGCTTACTTTTCCCAGCCGTGGCACGCGGCCCGACCACCAGCGGTATCGCCAATGTTAGGAAACGATTAACACACGGATTAACCAGAAAAAGCAAACCCCATCTGCACGGGGGTGGATGACCCGCACCACTTGAGTTCCGTGCAGAAACGTCTAAAGCCGGACAACAGGAGGAATTTGCTCAACCGGCAGAGTCAACGTGCCAAAATCGAAGCAAACAGACGATTTGCCGTTTTGGCTAGCAAATCAGTGGTCGTTTGCTGGGGTAAATTTAAAGAACTCCGCAGCCACGCCTCGACTTCTCGCATACCTGCAGCCGCGCCAACGAAATGTTCGCCAGAGGCGTCACGTGCGGCCAAGTCATCGCCAACCGTTACTTCCCTCTCCCCCAAACGGTACGTGCCCGGTCCTAGGCCGCCAGCACAGATGCAATCGGAAACGACAAATAGCCGATCGTTTGGCAGCCACTCCAATAGCCGACGAAAAAGCATTTCCGGGACATGGTGGCCATCGGCAATCAGCGAAATGTGAAGCTGATCGATCCTGGACAGCGCGCGATAAATGATGTTATCGTGCCGGTCCATCATTCGTGGGCAACCGTTTCCAAGATGCGTGAACAGGCTTAAGCCATGTTCAATGCACCGATCCAGGTCGGCCAGGCCCGCATCTGTATGACCGGCAGCAACACGAGCTCCACGTTGCGTGACGTGCTCGGTAAGTTCACCTTGCAGGTCCACTTCAGGAGCGAGCGTCACGATTGCCAAGTAGTCGCCACATGCGTCGCAAAGGCGTGCCAAAAGTGCCGTATCCGCGTCAATTGCGTGGCGTTGCGGATGCGCGCCGACGTAGCCAGGTTCCCGCGATATAAACGGGCCCTCGAGGTGCAGGCCTTTGAATAAGCCCTGCGCAGCCTCAAAATCCTTGATGCTGTTAACGATGTTAGCAATGCAAGCCTGCATTTCGGGTTCACTGGCGGTGATGACGGTTGGAAACGCCGTCCCGACGCCGTGTTTTTGCAGTGCGACAGCCGCTTGGTTGATCTGTTCCGGAGTCGACTCTGGGGAATTGAAGTCGACGCCCGCGTAGCCGTTCACTTGCGTGTCGAAGTATTCCACTTGCCACCCCTGTTAGGAACCCACGCCCTCGTGGCTGCATATCACTGGCGATTCAGTGCCATAGCCCAATTGCCAATTTTCACTCATCCAAACCAATTAGGCAGGACTGGTTTCTGGCAGGTCCGTAGCCTGGGATCGCGATGCCTCGCTTAGCAAACTGGCACTGCTCGGATCCAGGATAAGCGTCACATCACCGTGCTTTTGAAGTGCTGATCCAGGGCAGCTGGGTGTAATGTCACCTTCGACGGTGCCTTTGACGGCTTCTGCTTTGCGGCGGTCAGGAACAGAACACAGGATTCGTTCGGCCTTTAAGATCTGGGGAACTGACATGCTGACGGCGCGAAGCGGCACTTGCTCGAGCGAATCAAACCAGCCCTCGCCGACTTGCTGCCGCCGGCACGCCTCATCAAGCTCAACGATCTTATACGCTTCGGGAGCGTCAAAGTCAGCGGGCGGGTCATTGAACGCCAGGTGCCCGTTCTCCCCAATGCCACAGAGAAGCAAGTGGATGGAACGGCCGTCGATCGCAGCATTCGCGCTGGACGCCAAGTCGTTTGGGGGCATCGTCCCGTCGAGGTAATGGAAAGACTTCAGTGGAACTCGGCTTACAAATCGCTGTTCTAGGTAGCCGCAGAACGAAGCAGTATGGGACTTTGGAATTCCGACGTATTCGTCCAGGTGCATACCGTTGACACGTGACCAGTCGATGTCTTCCTGGCCCGCAAGCCGGTCGAGAACTTCGAATTGGCTGGAGCCGGTTGCGATTACAAGGTTAACCTCGGCGTGTTCATCCAAACGTGAGCGTAGCGTTTTCGCCGCCTCTTCAGCTGTAAAGAGTCCTAGCTGATCGCGATCGTTTGCAACCACAATTTGCATCGTCCGCCTCCATCATTGATTTCCAGTACTGCCAGCAGTATACGGAATACCCAAGCGTCCCTCAGCCCCCTGCGACAAACCGCCTCGACACTTTTGGTGAACTTCCGAGCATGAAATCGGTTGCTTTTGCTATTAAAGGCGGCTGAAAGCCCCTAGGCGGGCCTGAAGTCAGTCTTGCTGCCCCTTAGGGCGGCGGGACCTTGACTTTCTGGGGGGGATTTGCATAATCACGCGTGCCAAAAACGTTGTTTGAAGCGGCAATCTCGTCAGACGGGAAAATGGCCAAATGAACAGCAACATGCCAACGGAATTTGCGACAATCTGGCAGAAGTTTCAACGGAGTGTGTGATGCCCAATCGAACCAGTTTTGTGGTGGCTTGTCCGTCATGCGCACGCAAGCTCGACGTCAAAGTCGACCTTCTCGGCCGCGATGTTGAATGTCGTCACTGTCAGGCGATTTTCAATACAGCGAATCCTAGCGGTGGGCCGACCGCCGATCAAGCCATCGACCGCTTGCTCGCTCGTGCGCAAGCATATGTCGACTCTACTGTGCCCAACGCCGATATGGCAAACTCAGCTCTGCCGCTCCAACCCGGTACGGGCGACTGACGCCATTACATCAAAGTAGTTTGGGAATGTCTTCGCTGTGCATTCGGGGTCGAGAATCACGACACCGGCAACTCTTAGGCCAACGAGACTGAGACTCATCGCCATGCGGTGGTCTGAATAGGTTTCAATCTCCGCAGCTTGAACCTCGACGGGTGGTGTAATCTTCAGGCCATCGGGAAACTCTTCTACCGTCGCGCCAAACTTTCGCAGTTCACAGACCAAATCGGTGATACGATCGGTCTCCTTAACACGATTGTGCGCGATGCCACGAACGGTGGTTGGGCCGCTGGCGAACAGCGCAACCGCCGCTAACGTTTGCACGGTGTCGCTAATATTGGCCATGTTGACCTCAACGCCCTGCAACTGAACACCAGCGCCGTTGACTTCGATGTATTCTTCGGTCCATTCAACATGGCATCCCATCTGCTGGAGAACATCGCAAAACTCGACATCGCCTTGCAGGCTGTTGCGGCTGAGTCCTGTGACCCTCACGCACCCTCCGGTGATCGCGGCGGCAGCCCAAAAATAGCTGGCTGCAGACGCATCGGGTTCGATTTGGTAGTCAACGCCTCGATAGCCAGCTTGGGCGGGAACGGTAAGTGACTCGGGCAGTCGAAGTTCGATGTTAGCTCCAAACGAACGCATGACCTCAGCAGTCATTTCTACGTACGGCGTCGAGACGAGTTCCCCCGTGATTTTCACGTCGATCGTACCAGTCGCCAGGGGAGCGGCTAACATGAGGCCAGATAGATACTGACTGGAAATGTCGCCTGCAATGTTGACTTTACCGCCGCCTAGCCCATTTGCGTTCAAACGCACCGGAGGGCAGTTTGGATTAGCAGCATTCGTGCTTGCTACCTGAACGTCCAGCTGCTGAAGCGCGCTTAATAAGTCAGCAATCGGCCGTTCCTGCATGCGGGCGACCCCATATAGTTCATAATCCCCATGAGTGGTCGCTAATGCCGCCGTTAGGAAACGGATTGTCGTTCCACTGTTGGCGATGAATAGCTTTCCACTCGGCTTGGGCAATGCAGTACCTGAACCGAGAATCGTGATCGTAGCGCTGGATTTATCATGGTCCAACTTGACGCCCAGCGTCTTCCAGGCCTCGATCATGACAGCGGTATCTTCACTGTCGAGAACGCCGGACAGTTGACTCTTGCCGTCGGCAAGTGCTGCGCAAACAATTGCGCGATTCGTAATGCTCTTGCTGCCCGGTGGCTGAACTGAGCCGACAACTGGGCCGCATGGGGTAAATGATGCTGATTTTGGCATAGTCAACCAATGTCTTCGATTGGGCCGCTGGTCAGATATTCAAGAGCTCGTTCAGCTACCGTCTACTTCGAAAAACGACGCAATGCGTCTAGTCCGAACTTTGCGATACGCGACGGCAGGACATCAGGGTGCCCGCCTAGGTTGCGCGTTTCGTGGTGAGCCCCGGAGTCGGAAGCGAGTGCAATGTTAACCGGGAATGTCCCGTTGCTGGAAGCCATTTCGGTTTCGCCCGGGTATCCAGCTACGACGAGGCCGTAGTCGGCATCGAAGTGTTCTCGAACTGCAGTACACAAGTCTGTCCAGTATTCGGCGGTCTGGGAGAGGGTTGCCGCGTTTGGCCGTTCGGTGGATTGATTCCGGAGCGAAGCAAACTTTCGCAAATAGTTATCGGCTTGGTCAACATTGCGGAAGCACAGTCCGCCACGGTAGTTGTCGTCAGATTTGCCCAGTACATTGGCTAGGCAATCGCCAAGGAAGCTTGCACCCCCGATTTCCAGCGTTGCGACGCTTGTCTGTTGCGAAAGTAAATGCTGCGCCACGACGGTTTCTAGGCGGTCGTTTCCGGTACCAAACAGCAAGTCGCCCAGGCCGTTTTCGATTTCAGCAACGGTTGGGGCGATCAGTTTTGCAAACGATTCATCGCTGTCCGCTCTGCCCGCGATTCGCAGAGTGATCGTGGCCCGAGACACGGTAATGCCGACCTTGGGGTCGCGGTCGCGAGAGATCAACCCAGGCAACCGAAGTTCGACATCACTCTCTCCGATGCCGAACGCTTTCATCGTGTGAAAGTGAAGCGCTCCGGCCGATTGACCCGTTTTGTTAACAAATGCGTCGAGGCTTGAAACAACGGTTTGCTCCCACATCTGTTTCATTTCGGCGGGTACGCCCGGAAGCGCAAAGAAACGACACTGGTTATCGTTTACCGGCAGGTCGATTCCTGGGGCGGTTCCATAATCGTTGGGAACTACCGCGCTTCCGGATGGGAACATCGCCTGGACACGGTTGCTGGCTGGCATCTCCCGCCCACGTTCTTCGAACATGCGTTGTATTTTGGTCAGTGAGTCGGTGTCCAGTTCTAGTTCGCGGTGAAAGGCTGCCGCTAACGCTTGGCGGGTAAGGTCATCTTCGGTCGGTCCCAGTCCGCCAGTGACCACAATGACTTGGCAGGACTGAGCTGCATTACGAAAGGCTGCAACGCAGGCGTCCAAGTCGTCTGCGATAGTCGTATGCCGAAGCACGGAAACGCCTACTTCTGCCAGCCGTTGGCTAAGCCATTGTGTGTTGGTATCCAATCGCTGACCGCTCGACAGCTCATCGCCGATCGAGATGACTTCTCCCAGCATTTGTGACTCAGGGTTGGAGTTAGGCAGTGCTCAGAGAGCGCTGCATGGTTAGGAACTGCTAGGCAGACAGGATCGCATTTCGAGCTTTGATATCGTAGTCGAGCAGCGGCAGCGCTGACCAGAGGCGACGACTTGTGTTTGCAATCTGATATCTCATTCGTCAAATCTGAAACGCCCAAGTCAGCGGGCCGATTCACTGCAACCACAGGCGCCGCTTCTGCCGGTGGCTTAGCTTCTGTCTAAGATCGCTGCCGACATGGGCTGAACAAATACATGAACTGTCAGAAGAGCTCTTGGGTAATTATGCGATTAAGCCCCTTGAAAGTAGGGTCGACGAAGAATAGCCGTGTGTTAGTCTGCATGAAAACTCCTTCGAAACTCTCTTGGTAGGCCTGCGAAACCAAATGTCAAACACTCCCGACCCATTCGGCACATCAAATAATCCCTACTCTGCACCGGTGGGGGCATCTCAGGATCCTAGTGGTGGCAATGTTGAACAAGTCCGTAAACAGCACTTGTCGCATGAAGCCTCCATACAGGGGATGGGGATGTTATTCCTCTTAGGTGGTGTTTTCGGGATCCTCGCTGCAGTACTGTATGTAGGAATGGGAATCATGTTTCTCGTCAACCCTCGGCAGGGAGGCGCCGAAGTTGCGATTGGTGCGGGGCTCTTGTTTGCCTTCGCTGTGTTTGCTGGAATCATCGGCGCGTTTCAGTTCTGGACAGGGTTGGGGCTTCGAAGGCTCAGCCCGACCGCGAGGATTCCAGGAATCATACTTGCCGCTATCGGACTGCTAGGATTCCCAATAGGAACAATCATCAGTGGGTACTTCTTGTATTTGTTGGCGTCACAAAAAGGCGCTTTCGTGTTCTCACCTGAATATGCAAATATTCGAAATCAGACGCCACATATCAGATACAAGACTTCCATCATCGTGTGGATCTTCTTGATATTGCTGCTGGCCGTGATCGGACTTGGAGTTGTCGCTTCAATTTTCGCAAGCTTCCAGTAGCGATCGCGAACGACCAACTTTGGTTATCGCGAACAACCAACTCTGCACTTGCGTAAAAAAACCCCGCAAAACCTGTGTCTTGCGGGGTTCATTCAAGTGAGGGTGCAGGGACTTGAACCCTGGACCCACGGATTAAAAGTCCGATGCTCTACCGACTGAGCTACACCCTCGTGGATCGGCCAATACCCCTGGAATCGAGGTCTGGCGTGGTACGCTGCCGTGGCACTAACCTGCTCGATCAGCCGTGGCAGCGTCCGCAATACGGTTCGGCTGGACAGCCCAAAAGCTATCCGATCGATTCCGCAGGCCGGAGATTCTAACGCCAGCCCCCAAGGGCTGCTAGGCGTAATACCGAATCCTCATGCAACACGCACGAAGCGTGAATTCGCGGACGTTGGATTGTAGGTTCTGGGCAATTCAGCTTCGAAGCCCCAAGGTCTGGATTAGCCGCCTGAGAGCCGAAGTGGCAAGCGACGAATCATCCGCGGGGAAAGACTGATCTGACCGATATGCAGCAGTCAGCAGCTGTTCAGACGGGAGCAAAGCGGCTCCGGAGCTACTCGGCTTCTGTTTCGGCTACTGGCGTAGAAAGCATCTTGAGGAGGCTTGTTCGCAGCTCGCGAACTTTGAGAGGCATCGCAAGCATTTTGCGTTTTTCACCGGTTTTTGCATTGCGAATAACGAATTGTTGCTTGCGATCTACCAGTAGCAGCGCGGGTATTTGCGCCGTGTGTGCTGCCTCCCCAAAATCATTGAACGCATTCAGTGCGGCAGCGCCAAGCTCAGGTGCGCTGAACAGCACACAGTCTGCTGCTGGGTCTTCTTCAGGGTTGAATCTCGCCATCGCGCGGGTGGGGTCGGAGATTACTAAAACACGGTAACCGCGTTTCTTAAGCTTTTCACGGATGAGGTCCTGGAACTCGATCTTGCTTTCGACCAGCATGATGGTCTTGCCTTTGCCCTCTGTTTCAGCGGGTGCTGGGCCATCCTTCTTGCCGGACGCCACGCGGGCCTGCGTGCGAGTGTCGCCGGCTTTCAATCGTTCAAGCGTCGCAACGAAATCCTCATGGGCTTCTGCTGCGGTTTGGTAGCGGCCGGTAGGTGAAAACTCGATCGCTTTTTGGACAACGCTTGCCACGTTGCTGGGGATTTCTGGCGCAACTTTCGAAATGTGCGGTATCTCGCGAAACCGACTTACGTTCAATCGAGCGAGACGGTCCCGCGTTTCGGTCAACGGAGACTCTCCCGTCAGCACGTGGTAAAGCATCGCGCCCAAGAAATACAAGTCACTGCGTGGATCGTCCTTTCGAACCGCCGTTCCGCGTTCGAGAGCAGCGTAGTCGATCGCTCGCGCGCTGGGGCAATCTGCAAGCGCCGCGTCATCGCTAGTGTTCGCGATTGCGGCCAAACCGAAATCCACCAACTTGGCACGTCCTTGCGATGTTACTAGGACATTGCTGAGTTTCATATCGCGGTGGGTAACGCCCAGTGTAGCGGCGTATTGGAGGCCGTTGGCGACGTCAGCCATAAGGCTCATGCTGGTGATCGGATCGAGCTTCTTGCGGATCTGCACAAGTTCTCGCAGCGTCTGACCTTCGACGAATTCCATCACCATAAATGGATTTCGAGGATCTGGGTCTACTTCGTTGATAGCCACGATATTGGGGTGACGAAGCTGGAGGCCGACCTTGGCCTCACGCATAAACTGTTCGACTTGCTCGGGTTCATTGCGGTGACGCCGCCTGAGAACCTTGACCGCCGCTATTCTTCCGCTGTCACGGTGAACTGACCTGTAAACACGGGCGAATGTTCCAGCCCCGATCAGATAAAGAATCTTCCACTTGCCATAAAAATAGCCGGTCCGCTCACCTTTCAGCAGGCGATCAATTTGCAGGTTGGTGACCAGCTCCTTACGCTGCAAAACTCGAATCAACTCATCACAGTTGCCCTCGAGGCTACCGATTTCGGACCAGACCTGCTCTATCTGGTGCTGTTCGAGCAGTCCAGCCTCGATAATCCGCTGGGAGAGTTGTGTGGGAGTAATGTCGGACATCCGCAGTCGTCGATACTGGAGTCGGTCGAACGGCTGCTCGGATGGAAAAGAACTCTCCCAGCGCCGGTGAGTAGTCGGGAACTCGGGCGAATGTGCAAGCTTCGCGGAAGTCCCTCAGAGTTCGATACTAAGCAACGGGCGGTTCAAACGCAAACGCGAGGCAAGGATTTGAGTGCGGAATTCAGCCTGACGTAGACATGCTGCTGGTACATTCGGCGCCGCTGGAGTGGGCTCAAACCTAGCGATAAGAAAAAAGCCGCGTCTGCTCGTTCGCAGACGCGGCTTTCCGGAGAGGCCGAATCGGACATCCTGTTATCGGGCCTAGGGCCCGATGTGCCGTGGCGTGGCCAAAATGTACGA
>DNPC01000879.1 GCA_003501565.1 Planctomycetaceae bacterium
GAATACTCGATCGTCCATATTGCCGGCACGAAGGGAAAAGGAACAACCGCCGGACTGATCGCGGCGGGCCTAACTGCCTGCGGGCAAAAGACGGGTTTATACACATCGCCGCACCTTGTGCATCTCGAAGAGCGGATCCAACTAAACGGTCAGGTTTGTTCTCGCGAGGACATTACGACACTTACAGAGGCTGTGCGTTTGGCGTCGCAACGGCTGACATCCGCTTCTGACCCATCACTCGGTTCAGTCAGTCAGCCAACATTCTTTGAATTGACGACCGCCATGGGTCTGCTGTACTTTGCTCGGCAGGGGGCAGACTACGTGGTCTTAGAAGTCGGGTTGGGTGGGCGGCTCGACAGCACCAATGTGTGTCAGCCCGCTTTGACTTTGATTACTTCAATTGGACTGGATCATCAGGCTCAGCTTGGCGAAACCATCACTGAGATTGCGGGCGAAAAAGCTGGCATCATCAAGCCGGGTGTACCGCTGATTTGCACCGCGTTGCACCCGGACGCGCGCAGTGTCATCAAAGATCGGGCCGCCGAGCAAGGTGCGCCGGCTTATTTCGTCGAAGAAGAATTTAGCTTCAATTGGCAAATTGTGACCGAGACAGGCGACTCCGATGACATGCATTGCTGCCGTGCGATGGGGGATTTCGCTGGGCGCACTGCAGAGTTCAACAGCTTGAATGCAACGAAATGGCACACGCCGCTGTTAGGCTCGCATCAATCTGGAAATCTCGCGGGCGCGATTGCTGCATTCGCCTTACTGGGAGATGGAGCCAAACTAGAAACCGCCCGGCTGCAACAGGCGATCGCGGCCTGCGCACCGTCCGGACGCGTACAAATCGTCGGCAAATCACCGACGCAAATAATAGACACAGCTCACAACAGCGATTCAATCCGGGCCGGGTTGCACGCATTAGCCGAGCATTTCCCGGGACGCCCGATTACGGTCGTCCTTGCGGCTAGCAAGGACAAAGATTACACGGAAATGCTACGATTGATCTTGCCGGTGTGCCAGCACCTGGTTGTCACGCAGTTCACGACCAATCCGCGAGCATTGCCGCTTGAGCAGCTTGGCCGTGTCGCCGCAGAACAGCGACGAGAACTGGGGTTGGACGGGCAAGTGGAGATTGAATTCGCTATCACACCAGCTGATGCTTGGTCACTCGGGAATCGCGTTTGTACCCCGGAGGGTGTTCTGTATGCGACAGGTTCGTTTTTCTTAGCCGCGGAACTGCTTGCTTGAGGATTCTCCATTGTTCGCAATGACGGCTTGTGGAAGGCTGATACAGTGTGGTGGCACCGGTGCCGATTGTGGTGCGATTGCATGTTTCTTCCTATTGGCAGGCTGCCTGCAAACATGGGTGCTTGCTCAGCCGGTCAGCCAACCTAGAGCCTCAAACAACGACGAAACCACCGAACAGTTTCGTGCAATCGACATAACGCATAATGCATTAAGTTTGGATGTCGATTTCCAGCACCAGAGGATAGTAGCCCACTGCGAAACAACTTTCCAAGCACACACAGCAGGACGTGGTCATTTCGATTTAAAACCGCCAATCCAGCGATATCGCATAGGCAGGTCGGGTGCGTGGATCGAAGGTTCGCCGTCGATCGTCCGCCTCCCGCGGCACCCCAGCAAGCAAACGTGGCTATCGCCGCCACACGTGTTCGAGCCGGGCCGCACCTATACGATGCAGCTTGAGTATTACTTGGACGCAAAATCGACAGCCCGATGCCGCTTCGAGAGCGCTTTCGTTCCGACGGGAAGTACCTCGAAGCTAATCTCTGCAGTTCAATTCCTGAAGAAGGCTCCGCCAGGGGCAAGTGTTCCGCAAGATCAGCTCGATTTTTTGATGGCCGTAATGGACTACGACTCGCGGACCTACCGAACCGATGGCCGGACCTTTCTCGAACGCTATCTTCCAAGCTCTTTGGAAGGCGACCTGCACTCCGCTTCGATCACGGTAAGACTGCCCGCTGAGCAACTCGAAGACCATCTTCTGCTCGGCAACGGCGACGTGGAAAACGTGTTGACGACCGACGACACATTGGTCGGCTACCGAATTCACTACCCGGCTCATTCGACATGCTCAAGTATCTACTTCCACTTACTACCCCGAGACAGGTACTATCTGACCGAACAGGAGATTTCCCCACGAAATCAAGCTCCGATTCCTCTGCGTGTTTATTCAACGCGTGCGGCTGGTAAACGCTTCCATGATCAAAGTGCTTCGCTTGCACGGAAGTATTTCCAAGAGTTGGTTAACGAAATCGGATTTTATCCTCATCCAGAGTTCCTAGCACACTTGTACCCGCGCAGCGGTGGCATGGAGTACTCAGGGGCAACCAGCTGTAATCCGGCCTCACTTCGGCATGAATTGATGCACTCTTGGTTCGGTCGTGGAGTCTTACCCGAGGACGGGAATGCCGGTTGGATTGATGAAGCCGTAACTAGTTGGTGGATTGACGGCGGTGCTCGGACTTATCAGCAGCTGCCGTCACTTGCTGCGCAGCAGCGCAAGATTCGTGGTCCGCTCGTCCAAATTGGTAGGTACCTTCGCATGACGAACCGCGGTTCATACCGCCAGGGAGCGGAATTGATTCGCATATTAGCGACACTGTTTGAGCAAAACGATCAGTCGCTAAAGCTGGTTCTGATCGGCTTCCTTGAGAATCACATGCACCAGACGATTAACACATCCGATTTACTGGAACATCTTCAAACAGCGCTACCAGGGAAGGCAGAAGTTATCGAGCAGCTGTTCGCACGCTTCGTTTATCATCTTTAAGTGTTGTCGTTTTACGAAAGGCTGAAAGGCATTCGCTGCCACGTCTGCTTCTGGATCTAAGGCCGTCGGGCGCAGGCGACGTAGTACTTTCCAGACGGGAATATCTCGACATCCTCCATTAGGCCATCAAAATACTCGCGATACAAGCTTGGTTTTTTTGTAACTACCAAAAGCGCGCCTCCGCTGCGAAGCGCGATGCGCGAGGCGTCGACGAAGTGCTTTGAAATGGAATTGCCACCAAAATAGGGCGGGTTTGCCAACGCGACGTCGATTTCTCCATCTAGGCCGAGTTCGCCGTCAGAGTTAACGACGGCGGCGACATGCTCGAGGCCGTTTGCCGCTGCGGTCGCAATCGTGCACTGAACTGCTCGCGCGTTCGAGTCAACAGCCATGACGGACTTCTGCGTTTGTGTCGCGGCCGTCGCTGCCAAGACACCCGCACCGCAGCCGTAGTCAAGCACTCGGTCATCGGGGCCGATATCGAACGCACGCATCAGCTGCCTTGCTCCGGGATCCAAGCGTCGGTGCGAAAACACACCAGGGCGGCTGACCGCCTTGAGCAGGTTGCCAAACTCGTCTTTGAACTGGAACCAGCATCGAAAGTCCTTGACCTTCTTCAGCACTCGTGTCTTTCGCGCTACGTAAACGCATCCAGCCGAGGTCGTCGTGCGCGTCACTTTGTCGAACAAGAGTCGAAGCTGATCGTGGAGCCAGCTATCGCGCGGATTGTCGACGCTAGCGACGAGTCGTCCGCCTTTATTCAAGCAAAGAATGCACTGCTGTAGCAGTTCACGCGTCAGCTCAACTTCGTCGCTTTTGCTCGTCGACAGTATCGCCAAGTCATAGCGCGAGAAACTCCCATCATCGACAGCCTGACCGTCCTTCAGTAACTGTGGTTTGCCGGTGTTTTGGTGGGGCTCAGATACTTCCTCGGCATCGCTTGCTACCAGCGGCGGTAGGTCGGTACTGCAGACGATGTCGAGTTGCGGGAGCAGGCCGTCTGCAGGTTTCCGCTCAAGCTCAGTATCAGCCTGTGCAAGTTTGTCTCCCGCGACCGCGGCCGAATTGCTGTCAAAACCGACGCCACTAGGGGCGAGACTGCTCGCCTGGCTAATTGCCGCATCCTGCTGACCAGCAACGGAGCCGTCTTCGGACTGTGCCAGCGTTTCCGAAGCAGGCTGTTCTTGGAGCGCCCAAGCAGCTTGGCTGGCACGATATTGGTCCAGATACCAGGCTGTAACTCCGCCTACGCCCATTTCTAGCAACCGGCAGGCAACCTGTGTGCGACCAGCGGAAATCACGATTGCCTGGTCGAAGGGAGATTTCGGAAGGATGGACTCGAGCTTTTCCAGCAGTACTTGATCGCTCACCACCGGCAGCAGGGTGTTTGTGGTGTACATTTGCGCGCTACTCCTGGACCCTTTCGGGGCTGGCCAATAAATTGTCTGAGCTGTGATAATCGCTTCGGCGCTTAATCTACCGGCGAAAGCAACACTTGCGACAGCCCCGATGGCGCAATTTTGCTGGCGCTGCACGCGACCCTTGCCGCCCATCATGCTGCCTCCTAAACCCAATCATCCCATGGCCATTCCCCGCCCAGTTGAAACATTCACACCTGTTTTAATAGGCGTTTTGGTTTAGTAGGTGCATTGGCAACCTTCCCGCTCAACCGAGCCCCACCCTGTTTTCAATGGTTTCTCGAGTGGACGAATCGAGTAGCGACAAAACGGAGTTGTCAGAAGAGCTGTTCCAGGTGTTGGGATACCTGAATTTCTCGACGGGCCAGTGCGCCCCAAAGACGCTGCGGGCGCTGAACCGATTGTATGACGTCGCGATCCAGGGCTCGCCCTTTGAAGGGCTTCCGGCATGGCTTC
>DNPC01000880.1 GCA_003501565.1 Planctomycetaceae bacterium
CCTAGGATTAATCCCATGACGCAGGCTGCCATGCTCTGTTGCAGCACGCCGTGGGCATAGCCAAAGAACAACGCAGACACCACGATCGCTCGAACCACCCCGCCATTGCGGAGCAGTCCACCGAAGATAAATCCACGAAAGGTTAGTTCTTCACAAATCGCTGGTAGAACCGCAAGCACCAACAGCACCGCTAGCAGCGGTTGTGCAAAGAGCTGTTGCTGAAACTGCGCCATAGCAAGCATTGTGTCTGGGCTAACCTCGTAGACACTACGGATTGCTTCGCCGAGTACCAAGTAGCTCGGGTGCATTGCCAAACCGAGGAAGACAGCAGCCGCCAGGTGAGTCGGCTGGACGCGATGAATTCTCAATGCTCGCCGGAGCGACCTAGTGAGGAACATTGCCATCAGGAGGCTTGGGGCCAGCATAATCGCAATCTGCATCGCGACGGTAGATTTGGCTATGAAGTTCCAATTCAGCTCGCCGCCTGCGGCCAGCATATTCACAAAGAACGAAGCGACCATGATGATGATTCCACACATCACGGCTTCCGGAGCGGAGGCTGTGTCGCCGCGATCGCGCCACAGCTGATGCATCCAGAGACGGAAGTTCCAGCGTTCGGACTCGCGGAACATAACCGACTCACTTTCGAACTGACGGATGGCCCACCGCAACGACAGCATGCAGCACATAGCTGTTACCAGCAAAACAGCGGGTAAGTGGACGGCAGCTTCCGCGTATCGCCCTTCGATAAGTGCTCGCACCAGGAAAACAGCACCCGTCACCGGCACGACTGACGTCCCCAGATTCAATTCCAAGTTCGGAAGCATAGTTAATGCGACCAACGGGAGAGTCACTAACAAGAGGGGCATTAGGTAGTATTGGCCTTCCTTGGTGCTTCGCGCGAGGGCTGCAACAGCCAACGCGAGCGCACTAAAGAATGCAGCCATCGGCAGCAGCAAGAGAATCAACCAACCTAGCGCGTGAAAGGGCATTGGCCCCAAAGCGGCGGTTAATTCTGCACCACCCTGAGCGGCTAGTTGTTTGACAACCACACCAGCTGTGACGTGCATGCTCAGCAGGTTGAGCAAAGCGCTGCCAATGCTGAACACCGCTATGGTCAATAGCTTGCCCCAAACGATCTCACGCCGTCGCGCTGGACTCGACAAAAGAGTCTCCAGCGTGCCACGTTCTTTTTCACCTGCACATAGATCGATGGCAGGATAGAAAGCACCCGTTAGTGCCCAGATCAGCATGACAAAAGGCAGAATCTTGGACCACAAGACTGCTTTCTTGACGCTGGCCACGGCTGTGTCGGTCTCCGCCAAACTCAACGGCGCAACCAAATTTGGATTGACACCAGCGCTGACGAGCTGCTGTGAATTCCAGTCAGCTTTCCAGTCAGCCAGCAGGCGATCCAAACGTCCTTGCGCGATCTTGCTGTGGTCGCGGGCTAAATTTGCCACGAGATGCAGACCATCTCCGGACGTAGAGATGCCCTGTGGTGCCTCAGGTGTGGCGTTTTTATCTGCCGGATTTTTCGCGTCAGTTCCAGCACTCTCCTGTTGTTCGCTATTGTCTGATTCGCCCGCCGAAGCAGACTTGATAGCGTTTGGCGTGGAGTCTGGAACCACTTTGGCTTGCAAACGTTGCCTGAACTCCGGTTCGACAATCAGTACAACATCGACCGCATCTTGCTTGATTTCTCCCCGTGCGGCGGTTTTTACCTGCTGCAGATAGGCATCACTGTCACCCGTATTCTCAGTACCCAGCCAAGGTGCAGTCTCAAACTCTACCAAGTTCTTAAGCTTGGGTTCTGACGGCTCGAAAGCTAATTGACCATTCTCGTTCAGTAGCGGTAATTCGCTCGGCCAATTTTCCGCACCGATAACACGAACGCGGACTGGGTGTTCTTGATTGAACTGTGCAATCTGCAACATGAGTGTACCCAGGAGCGGGTACAGCAGGAGCGGTAAAACCGTGATAGTGAACAGTGTTCGCCGATCGCGAAGCTGGTCGTTAAGCTCGCGGAAAAAAATTAGTTGTACGTGCGACCAATTCATAACGCCTCCACTAGTTCCGAGTCCTGGCGGTCTTCGCGACGTCGTGCATCGGAGGCCTTTAGTAGTTTAAAGAACAGTTCTTCGAAGTCGTTTTCTTTGTGTTCTTCCGCCAATTCTGGCAAAGTGCCAGTGGCTAGGGTCTGACCACGGTACAAAATGGACACTCGATCGCAAAGCCGTTCGACCTCGCGCATGATGTGCGTTGAGAAGATGATGCTCTTCCCCGCATCTTTCAGGCTGGAAATGATATCCAGCAACGCGCGGGCCACCATAACGTCAAGTCCAAGAGATGCTTCGTCAAAAACAAGTACCGGGGGATCGTGGACGATCGCGCGAGCAATGGATACCTTCTGACGCATGCCGGTCGACATTTTTGCGCCGGGGACATCACGAATCTCGTTCATGTCCAATTGGTTGAAGACTTTTTCCATCCGTGCCTCCAGCATGTCTGCATCCAGGCCGTAGAGCCGACCGAAATACTCGACCATTTCCCAGGCGGTCATGCGCTCGTAGATAGCGGTGTTGCTGGAAACGAATCCGATGCTGTGGCGCACTTCGTAGGGGTGTGTTGCTACATCGAAACCATTGATGCGAGCTGATCCACTGGTCGGACGCAACACGGTGCTAAGAATCCTGAGCGCCGTTGTCTTACCAGCTCCGTTGGGCCCCAGCAGTCCGAAGATCTCGCCTGCGGAAACCTGAAAACTGACCCGGTCGAGTGCCAAGAACTGTCCGGTCGCAAGGTCCGGGTAAGCCTTTGTTAGCTCATCTGCTTCAACCATGCGACTGCTCCGGCACGGGGGTTACGTCAAGGAAGGGGCTACAATTCACTTGAAAGTTAGCGCACGAGTCAACCGGCGCAGCCGTAGTTCGTCATGATGTCGAAGGGATGCCGCTGGCGGTCTCCGGCAGACTGCCGATGTCAATCGGACCGGCGGGCCGTTGCTTTGACTCCGTGCTCTTTTCGGAGCGATTGGTTGCTGCCTTTTCGCCACCGTGCTCGGGTCTGTCAGTTGACTTGGGGACCGACTGGATTGTATTGGCGTGATCAGCAAACGACAATTCACCTCGGGGGCGAGTCGGTGCGGTCTGCCAAGCTGTGGATTGCACTGCCGAGTCGGTGGACGTTGCAACCTTCGGTGTTCCCATGGGCTTTGCTGCGGGAGCCGGATTTGCAGCAGGCCTCGGCAGCGGCGATGCTGCGGGAACAGGAGCATTGGCCGGTGGGAATTGGGCAGCAGCTGATAAGGGATTGGCGGCTGGCTGGGTGGGCTTGCGCTCCTGAGCTACTCGCTTAACTTGAGTTGTTTGTTCAATCTGATGGGCACGGTCAACCTGCGCTGAAATGCTGGTGACGGTCGAATCGGTCCGGGCCGCGATGGCATCAGTCGTGTCCGGCATTTCAGGTGCGTCTGGCGTTACCGGTGACGCAGCGGCAACGTCTGCTGGCTGTCTGCCACCTGCGTCTGGTGGCCCGGCTAGGTTACCGCCCAGGTCACTCGCCCGGCGGTTGAATCCATCGCCTCTTCGCTCAAAACCCGGTTGTCCAGCAACGCGAATCTGATCCGATGCACGGCGTCCTATCCCGGCGTCGCTCGCACGGCGACCAAAGCCACCGCCGCCGGCTTCGATTGGGCTAAGCAAGAACACGAGCCCGGCTCCAAAAAACAGTCCAGCTCCACAAGCGGCTGCGATAATCGCAGTCTTCCCGGGGCCTTCGGGGTGTTCGCCCACCAACGGTTGATCGAGCCGGGTCATCAAGCTGCTTGTCATGGCAGCGTCGCGTGAGGCAATCGCGCCTGCCAGTTCGCGATCGGCCAGTTGAACTTGCTCGCTACGGGCGCGAACTTCAGCAGCAATATTGCTATAGTCAGCACGTACGGTCGCGACGCTCTCAAGTCGCCGTTCGAGTTGAGCTTTCTCTTTTTCGAGTTGCTGTATCCTCTGTTCGGCGAGCGTCACGCTTTGCTCCAGATTGGCAACAGCAACACGAAGTTCATCTTGTAGTTGCTTGCGAATCATCAATTCAGTGTTCTGCGCCGCTTTTACAATTGGATGCTGGTCGGTGTAACGGCCTTCCAGCTCCCGCGCTTTGATCGACGCAATAGAAAGTCCTTCGCCCAGCTTCTGTAGGCCTGGGTTGCCAGCCAACAGTTGGGCGGGTGCGGCTTGCAGTTTGGTAGGATCCTTGAAAGCATTTGAGACCAGCTTAAGCTGCTCAGTGGCCTTGAAGCGTTCGCTGTCGACCGTGCGCAGATCGGTTTCGATGGCGTCGAGTGTCGCTCGGTTTGCACTGCCACTGCCAACGGTTTCAGTCAGACCGCGTAGATCGGCAAGGTCTGCTCCTGATGCCGCCTCGATGCTTTTTAGCTTTTCGGTAGATTCCTTCAGTGACTCGCGTG
Organism: Planctomycetaceae bacterium; assembly: GCA_003501565.1. Taxonomy (GTDB): domain Bacteria; phylum Planctomycetota; class Planctomycetia; order Pirellulales; family Pirellulaceae; genus Aureliella. The sequence goes on from DNPC01000880.1 coordinate 4,463, forward strand.
CCGACACCGCTGCAGTTTCAAGTTCTGCAATTACGCCGTCTGCCCTGACCTTGCGTACTTCCTGCATGTGTTTTTCCAATTCATCGCACACTGCCGTGTTGAGACGCCTTGCACGCTCAGGATCAGAATCGGTGATGTCCAGATAAATAACTTCGGTGGTACCCAGCTCAGCGCCACGCGGTGCACGAACCTCGATGCCTCCGTCAGCCAACGCTTCAACTTCCGCTTGAGTTGGTGGTCCCGTCGGTGGATCGAAATCGAAGAAACCCGGCTCACCACGTCCGACTGTTGCCAATGCTGAATGCAACACCTGTGGATTACGCGCCATCTCAAGCACTGTTTCTTGAGCCGCCTTCATCTCAGTTTGGCTGGAGAAACGCCCCAGGCGCATCACCGCGCCGTGTGCCTCATCACGAATGATGAGACCTTGGGAGGCAGTCCAAGTGTCTTCTTTGACCGTTGTGACGTACGCAAAGCCCAGCCCACCAAACAACAGGGTTGTTGCGCACCAAAGCCATCTCCACTGCCAATAGGTTTTCAGAAGCTTGATGAGCTGGCGATTGGTAATCTGTGGTGCTGACATTTCAGTTTTCTAGTCAAAGCATCAGGTTGGCCTCTGGCGGCGCGTGGCAGCCCGCCAGTTACTTCCCCTGCATGTCCGTCCACGCCAAACTTGCGGGTGTCAATCGTCTAATGCCGATTGGAACACGTGGCGGCGACAATCCGCTTTATGATTCCTACAATCGGCAAATCCCGACTTATCATGGCATGGGCAGACTACTGGGTTGTGGAACCGTAGCCCATAGAATGCGACGACTTCAGGTTCGATGACGGGTCAATTGTCCAATGCCTGAACTCGGTGACAAACGTAGCGAAAATTCCAGAAAGACGATTTCTATCGAAAGTACGGCCGTCGCAAGCGTCAGTCTTCAAAACGGGTGGTCGGCGTCGAAGAGCCCCGCGGCTATATTGACGTTGATCAATGAAACGGCAGTTGTGCGGTCGGTAATGACAGATCGCTTTGAGTTGGTAAACCGCTTCTTCAATGAGTGGCAAAGAAATGTTTTGGCTGGATGTAGTTTCGCGTGTGGTTCACGTTTCGATGGCAATTGTGCTTGCTGGCGGCAGCTTCTTCGCCTTAGTCGCGCTGCACCCGTCGCTGTCGATATTAGAAGAGGAGCAACGCCGGAACTTGGCCGT